>NZ_JAKSYQ010000167.1:0-49049 GCF_022829665.1 Methylobacterium sp. E-041
CGACGCGGTGCCGGAGACGATCGAGGCCTCGCTTCAGCTGTCGGAGGCGGTGCTGGTGGATGTCGGCGTGCCGATGGGCCTCGTCATCGCCTCGATCCACGAGCGCCGCGACGAGTACCGCGCGATGCTCAAGCGCAAGGAGACCGACACCCGCCCGGTCTTCCGGGCGCGACGCACCGTCGGCAAGGCGCACGAGGCGCCGCGCGAGGCGCCTCCCAAGGACGAGCCCGCTCCGGTGGTGCGGCGCGCCTGAGCCGGGCGCGGACGCCGCGCGCCTGCGGTCAGATCAGGTTCGGCATCGCCTCGCCGTGCCAGTCGCGCGCCTCCGGCTTGGCCGCCCGGACCGCGCGGGCCGGCTCGAGCCCCTCTGCGAAGCCGCAGCGGTAGACGATCTCGTCGGGCGGTCCGAGCCCCATCGAGAGCGGCACCGTCACCGTGTCGCCGTTGAAGCGCCAGCCGCGGGCGCCCTTGTCCCAGTACAGCCAGACCGTTCCCGGATGCCCCTTCAGCGCGAACACCGCCGCCTTTCGCGAGATCGCCTGGACCGTGCGCGGCAGGTACATGCCCTTGTCGCGGTAGGCCGCGCGGGCCGCCTCGGGCTGGCGATCCATGAAGGTGTTGCGAACGACCTGAATCATCGCGCCCGGCTTCCCGAGAAACCGCTTGAAATCGGACATGTTGCGTAGGATGACTGCCATCGCAGACCTCCTGATTCCGGGCATGTTGACTCTCGCCACGCCCGGCTGGACTCGATGCATCCGAGATGATCGATTCCGATGACTGTTTGCGTGACCGTGCGAGCCCGACTCGACGGGATATCAACAGGAATGAGGACTTGTACCCAGGAATCCTGGCCTGCCGGAGCCCATCGTCCCGCCGCACCGCCCTTCAGGTGATCGCGACCGGCGCTTGACCCGATGCCCGCCGCGGCGCGTTATCGAGCGATGCTGCTTCAGTTCTTCACAGCGCTGCGCGAGGCGCGCGTCCCCGTCTCCCTGCGCGAGTACCTGGTCCTGCTGGGCGCGCTCGAGCGCGACCTCGCCGAGAAGCGGGTCGAGGAGTTCTACTTTCTCGCCCGTACGGCCCTGGTGAAGGATGAGGGCCATCTCGACCGGTTCGACCGGGTGTTCGGGTCGGTCTTCAAGGGCCTGGAAACCGTCGGCGAGGCTGTGGCGCCCACCGCGATTCCGGAGGAATGGCTGCGCAAGCTCGCCGAAAAGTACCTCACCGATGCCGAGAAGGCGGAGATGAAGGCGCTCGGCTGGGACAAGCTGTTCGAGACCCTGAAGCAGCGGCTCGCCGAGCAGAAGGAGCGACACCAGGGCGGCTCCAAGTGGATCGGCACCGGCGGCACCTCGCCCTTCGGCGCCTACGGCTACAACCCGGAGGGCATCCGCATCGGCCAGGACGGCAACCGCAACTTCCGCGCGGTGAAGGTCTGGGACAAGCGCGAGTTCAAGGATCTCGACGACACCGTCGAGCTCGGGACCCGCACGATGCGGCTGGCCCTGCGGCGGCTGCGCCGCTTCGCCCGCACCGGGGCGGCCGACGAGCTCGACCTCGACGGCACGATCCGCGAGAGCGCCCGCCAGGGCTACATCGACGTGCGCCTGCGGCCGGAGCGGCGCAACGCGGTGAAGGTGCTGCTGTTTCTCGACGTCGGGGGCTCGATGGATTGGCACGTCGAGCAGGTCGAGGAGCTGTTCTCGGCCGCGCGCTCGGAGTTCAAGCACTTCGCGCACTTCTACTTCCACAACTGCCCCTACGAGGCGGTGTGGACCGAGAACCGCCGCCGCCACGACGCGGCGACGCCGCTCGTCGACGTGATCCGCACCTATCCGTCGGACTACCGGGTGGTGTTCGTCGGCGACGCCTCGATGAGCCCCTACGAGATCGCGGCGCCCGGCGGATCGGTGGAGCACTGGAACGAGGAGCCCGGCGCGGCCTGGGTGCAACGGGTACTCGCGCACTTCCCGAAGGCGGTGTGGCTCAACCCGGTGCCGGCGCCGCAATGGGGCTACACGCAATCGATCGCGATGATGCGGCGGCTGTTCTCCGACCGCATGTTCCCGCTGACGCTGGAAGGCCTCGACGGGGCGATGCGGGCGCTGCTGCGTTGAACCCGATCGCTCAGCCCTGGCGGGCCGGCGTCGTCACCGTGAGCCCGTCGAACTCGGGCTTGATGCGGATCTGGCACGAGAGCCGGGACGTCGCCTTCACGTCGGAGGCAAAATCGAGCATGTCCTGCTCCATGTCCTCGGCCGGCCCGACCGCCTCGGCCCAATCGTCGGCCACGTAGACGTGGCAGGTGGCGCAGGCGCAGGCGCCGCCGCACTCCGCGTCGATCCCCGGCACGTTGTTGCGCAACGCCGTCTCCATGACGGTGGCGCCGACGCTGCCCTCGACGGTCCTCGCCGTTCCGGCATGATCGACGTAGGTGATCTTGGGCATCCGTAACTCCGGGCTCGTGGATCGGGCGGGCAAATGTCCGGCGAGCGCCGGGCCTGCTTGGCGGGGCATGACGCGGATTGCAAGCACGCGAACGTTGTGACGCGTCGGCGGACACCTGAGGGATGGTTTTGTCGCTGCAAGCTACGCGGCAAGCCGCGGCGTGTTCCCCTCCCCTGCAACCCGAACCGCTTATGCCGCAGATGTCGACCGCTCAGGATCAGCCGGCGATCTCCGCGAGCACGGCCGCGACCGCCGGTCCGAGGGCGGCCACCGCGTCTGCGCCGTCGCCGCCCCCGCGCAGCGCCGACTCGGCGGCGGCGGCGAGATCGCGCACGCGCCCGGCGCCGACCGAGGCGGCGGAACCCTTCAGGGTGTGGGCGAGATCGGCACGGTCCTGCCCCGGCAGCGCCGCATCGGACAGGCGCGGCAGGATCCGCAGGCACTGCTCCGCGAACAGGCCGAGGAGCTCGGCGGCCAGATCCGCGTCTCCGAACGTCTGTGCGTCGAGATGCGCACGGTCGATGGCGTCCACGGTCGGGCTTCCTCGGATCTGCATCCCGGCTGTCCACAGGGCGCGCCGCAAAGCGGTCGCCACCGGATCATCCTTGCTGCATCATGGGTTGGCGGCCTGTCCGCCAGGTCCGCTCCGCCTTGGTAACCATTCCGTTAAGGAATTCCGAAGCGGGGTCCCCGATCGGGTATCCGGGGGGACCGGCGGGGTCTAAATTGACTTGGTAAACGGGTAGTTGTGTCTCCGCCACCGGCTCTCGCCGGCGGTCGCGAGATCGCGTAACGAGGCGTTGCATGGCCACCGAAAAGAAGCTGAAGGACCCGGCCGAGGCGGCGCTCTCTGCGATCGAGCAGGCGCTGAACCTCGAGGTCCTGACGCCCGAGGCCGAGACCCGGACCGAGCCGCGCCTGCCCGATGTCGGCGACGGCGACCCGCTGCAGGAGCAGGGCGGGCGCCTGAGCCCGCCGCGCCTCGACCTCGATCCGCCGCTCGCCTCCGACGTGCCGCCGCCCGGCCGGGAGCGCGCGCATCGCGAAGGCGGCCTGCTTCCGCCCGACCGCTCGCTGGTGGCCAACGACGACCGGCGCAACATCGGAATCCTGCAGCAGACGCTGCGCGTGCGCCCGGCGCGGACTCCCTACATTCTGGCCGCGCTGGCGGCGTTCCTCTGGGTCAACGGGCTCGCGCTGCTGGCCTGGAACCAGTCCGGCGGCGACCTGAAGGGATTTCTGACCGGCCTCACCGCGCTGCAGGCCACGGTCGGCGCCGCCGCGCTGGTCGGGCCGGTGGTGCTGTTCCTGATCACCGGCATGCTGGCCGTGCGGGCCCAGGAGATGCGCCTCGTGGCGCGCGCCGTCGGAGAGGTCGCGATCCGCCTGGCCGAGCCCGAGAGCTTCTCCACCGACGCGGTGCTGACGATGTCGCAGACCGTCCGCCGCGAGGTCGCGGCGGTCGGCGACGGCGTCGAGCGGGCCCTGGCCCGGGCCGGCGAGCTTGAAACCCTGGTCCGCGGCGAGATCGCGACCCTGGAACGCGCCTATTCCGACAACGAGATCCGCATCCGCTCCCTGGTCGACGAGCTCGTGGCGCAGCGCGAGTCCATCGTCGCCAACGCCGAGCGCGTGCGTGGCGCGATCACCGGCTCGCACCAGAGCCTGACGCAGGAGCTGGAGGGCGCGGCCGAGCGTATCGTCACGGCGATGACCGGCGCCGGCGAGCGCGTCACCGGCGCTCTCGACGCGCGCGGCGACGCCATCACGACGTCGCTGGGCGAGGCCGGCGACCGCGTCGTCGGCGTGATGTCGGGACGCGGCGACGAGCTGATCGCGCGGCTCGCCGCCACCAGCGAAGGCGTGCGCGGCTCGATCGCCGAGGTCGGCGAGACGCTGACGCGGTCGTTCGAGACCCGCGCGGCCGACGTGACCCGGGTGTTCGAGAGCACCGGCGGCGCGCTGACCGAGCGGCTGGCCGAGAACGCCAGCCAGGTCGCACGCTCGCTCGCCGAGACCGGTGCCGGCGTGATCGACGCCCTCGACCGCCAGGGCGCGACGGTGCGCGAGAGCTTCGAGCGCTCGGCGGGAAGCCTGGAGACCACGTTCCTCAGCCGCGGCGATGCGCTCGCCGAGCGCTTCACCCAGACCGGCGGCGAGATCACCGCCCGCTTCGCCGAGACCGGCGACGCCCTGCGCGCGCACTTCGCCGCCACCGGCACCGCCCTGTCCGACGACATCGCCGGCCGCGGCGCCGCCCTCCGCACCGAGATCGAGACCGCCGGCGACGGCGTCGCCGCGTCGATCGAGGCGCGCGGCCGCGACGCCCAGGCCGGGCTGGCGCTCGCCGCCGCGGGGGTCATCGAGACCTTCGCGTCGCGCGCCGCCGCCGTCCGCGACGACCTCGTCGGCACCGCCGAGCGGGTCGCGGAGGCGGTCACCACCGGCGGCGGCGGCGTCGCCGACCGCATCGAGGCGATCGCCGGGCGCCTGCACGAGACCATCACCCTCCACGGCGGCGACCTGGAGACCCGCCTCGACGCGGCGGGCGAGCGCGCCGGCAGCCTCGTGGCCCAGCGCTCGCAGGAGGCCGCCTCCAGCCTGGAGGCCGCCTTCGCCAACCTCGGCGACACCTTCGCCCACGGCGCCTCGGGCGCCACCGGTTCGCTCCGCGAGACCATCGCGACCCTCTCGGCCGAGATCGCGGCGCGCACCGCCGAGGCCGTGGACAGCTTCCGACGCTCGGCGGAGGAGACCACGGTCTCGATCGGCGCGACCGGTGCCGAGGCGGCGCAGGCGATGCGCCGCTCGGCCGCCGGCGCCACCGGCGAGCTCGAGGCCCGCACCGTCGAGGCCGTTCAGATCTTCGAGCGTCGCCTGGCCGACACCGCCGCCGACCTCGCGGCCCGCAGCGCCGAGGCCGCCGAGGCGATCGGCCTTGCGGCGACCGCCGCGCACGGCGCCACCGCGACCCAGACCGCCGAGATGGCCGCCCGCGTCGACGCCGCGATGGACGCGCTGCGCGCGACCTCCGGCGAGGTGACGGGTGCCGTCGAGACGCACATGACCGGCCTGCTCGGCCGGATCCGCGCCGCCTCGGAGGAGACCGGGGGCGAGCTCGGCAGCCGCGCCGAGGCGGCGATCGAGGCCCTGCGCACCGCGATGGGCTCGCTCAACGCCGAATTCGCGACGCGCTCGAACGAGACCACAGGCGCCATCGCCCGCGCCGCCGATCAGGTCGCCGAGGAGCTGTCCGCCCGGATGCGCACGATCGAGGCGGCCTTCGGCGAGCACGGCCGCGGCGTCACCGACCTCCTCGCCAGCCATGCCGAGGAGACCCAGGCGCGGATCGCCGGGACCGGACGCGACATCGTCCTCGCGGTCGCGACGCAGGGCGCGCGCGTCGCCGACGCCCTCCACCAGAGCGGCGCCAGCTTCGGCGAGACCGCCGACGTGCGGGTCAAGGCGATCGACGAAACCATCGGCAGCCGGCTCGCCGCCCTGCAGGACATCATCGCCCGCGGCGACATCCTCGCCGACAAGATCTCCCGCGACACGAGCACGCTCGGCGAGACCATGGGTGGCAGCCTGGCCGAGATGGACCGGATCATCTCCGTGAAGGGCAAGGCGGTCGCCGAATCCATCGCCGAACGCACCCGCGACGCGCAGGACGCGGTCGAGACCCATCTCGGCGCGCTGGAAGAGCGCTCGGCGAAGCGCTCCAGCGAGATCGGCGAGACCTTCGCAAACCTCATTACCCACATCGACGGGCATCTCGGCACCCGCGCGACGGCGCTGAGCGAGGCCCTGGTCGGCCGCACCGGCGAGATGGCGCGGATCATGGCCGAGGGCAGCCGCGACCTCGTGCAGGCGCTGGACAGCCGGACCGAGGGCCTGGGCCAGGACATCGCGTCCCGCGCGGTCGCCATCAGCGACGCCCTCGCGCTCCGCAGCGAGGAGATCGCCCGCCGCCTCGACGAGGGGGCCGGACGGTTCGACACCGGCGTGCTCGGCCGCCTCGAGGCGATCGGCGCGGCGCTGGAAGAGCGCAGCCGCCTGGTCGACGAGCGCTTCGGTGCCCAGGCCTTCGAGGCGATCCGCCTGATCGAGAGCCGCACCCGCGCGGTCGACGAGGAACTCGGCAGCCGGACCCGCGACCTCGTGGAGACGATCGAGAGCCGCACCAGCGGCATCGACGCGGCGATGGCCGCACGCGTCGCCGACCTCACCCGCGCGATCGAGGAGCGGACCGGCGGCATCGACGCCGCGCTCGCCGGCCGCGTCCAGGAACTCGTCGCCCTGATCGAGGAGCGGGCGACCAGCGCCGACGCGGCGCTCGCGACCCAGACCGAGACGGTACGGCGCGCCTTCGCCGAGCGCTCGGACCTGCTCGGCCAGCTCATCGACGAGCGCACCGCCGCGATGTCGAACGAGCTCGACGAGAAGGGCCGCATGGTGTTCGGCGCCATCGGCGGCCGCATCACCGAGCTGGCCCGCCTGTTCGACCGCGGCGGCACCTCGCTCGGCGAGGTCATCGACCAGCGCGGCGAGAGCGTGCTGGCCAAGCTGCAGCAGACCATCGCCGACGCGGAGCGCATGCTGGGCGACGGCGAGGGGCGCCTCGGGCGCACCCTCTCGTCCCGCACCTCGGACATCAGCGGCCTGCTCGACGAGGGCGTGCGCACGGTCCACGACCTGCTCGACGCCCGCACAAACCAGATCCGCCTCCTGCTTGACGAGCACGCCACGACCCTGTCGTCGAGCCTCGACGGCCGCATGGGCCCGCTCCACGACGCCCTCGAAAGCCGCGGCCGCGAGCTGGTCGAGACCATCGCGACCACGCTCGGCCACGCCACGAGCACCCTCGACGACCGGACACAGGCGATGGGAACCCTGTTCGACGAGCGCCTGCATGCGCTGGCGGACCTCGTCGACGGCCGCGGGACGCAGTTCGCCAAGACCGTGGACGCCCGGGCGCAGATGCTGCGCGCCCTGTTCGAGCAGGCGCACGCCGCCCTCGATGCGGTGGTCGAAGGCCGCGGCGATCACCTGGCCACGAACGTGGACGCCCGCGTCGCGACGCTGCGCGCGGTGTTCGACGAGGCGCCGGCCGCGCTGGCGCAGCTCGTCGACGCCCGCGAGCGCCAGCTCACCGAGGCGCTGGACGAGCGCACGTCCGCCCTGCGCACCGCCTTCGCCGAAGCGCACGACGCCCTCGAAGGCCTGGTCGAGAGCCGCGGCCGTCAGCTAGCCGAGACCGTCGACACCCGGACGCAGACCCTGCGCTCCCTGTTCGACGAGAGCGGCCACGCGCTGGGCAGCGCCGTCGAGGATCGTGCAGAGCACTTCGCCCGGATGGTCGCGGCCCGCACCGACGGCCTGCGCGCCCTCTTCGACGAGGCGACCGGCACGATCGAGCACCTGCTCGAAAGCCGCACCTCGGCCCTGGGCGGCGACGTCGAGGCCCGCACCCGGGCGATCACCGAGGCCTTTGACGCCCGGATGGCCGACCTCGCCGACCTGCTGCAGGCCCGGACCGATGCCTTCGCCAAGACCGTCGAGGCGCAGGGCACGGCCCTCACCGTCAGCGTCGACGGCCGCAGCGAGGCCTTCACCCAGCGCATCGACAGCCGGATGAAGACCTTCGCCACCCTGGTGGCCTCGCGCGGCGACGCGCTCGCCACGGCCTTCGACGACCGTCATGACGCCTTCGCCGGCCTCGTCGAGGAGCGGATGGCGTCCCTCGTGGCAGCGCTCGACGAGCGCGCCCGCAGCCACGCGGCTTTGGCCGACGCCCACACGGCGGCGCTCGGGGCGACCCTCGACGAGCGCAACGCCGCGATGGCGGCGCTGCTCGACGAGCGGACCGAGGCCCTGTCCGCCGGCTTCGAACGCCGCGCCGACGCGCTCGGCACGCTGGTGGATTCCCGCGGCGAGGCCCTGGCACGCCGCCTCGCGCAGAGCGCCGAGACCATCGTCCGCGGCATCGAGGAGGGCGGCGGCGCCCTGGTCGAGCGCGTCGACGGGACCGGCCGCACGGTCGCGGACACCATGAAGGGCCATATCGACCGCCTGCGGGCGGTGATCGACGGACCGGTGCTGCAGCTCTCCGGCGCCCTGGCCGAGCGCGGCACCGCGATCGAGCGGGCGCTCGCCGAGACCGGCGAGCCCCTGATCGAGGCGCTGCGCGAGCGCACCGAGGCGCTGACCCTGCAATCGCGCGAATCGGCCGAAGCGCTGCGCGCCGCGGTCGAGAACGGTGCGGCCCGCTCCATCGCAGGCCTGTCCGAGGTCAACGACCGCCTGCGGCGCGACCTCGGCAGCGTGGTCGCCCGGATCGAGGCGGCGAACGCGGCCCTCATGGATCTCGTCGCCGGTGCCGATGCCAATCTCGGTGCGATCGAGGGCAGCCTCGCCAACCGCGTCCAGCAGATCCAGGAGGCGCTGCAGGAGGTCGCGGCGCAGACCGGGACGGCGAGCGAGGGCGTCTCGGCCCAGGTCGAGGCCCTGCGCGGCGTCGCCGAAGGGGCCGTGCGCGAGGCCACGAGCCTGGCCGAGGCCCTCGACGGCCGCAGCCGCGCCCTGGCCGAGCAGTCCCGTACCCATGTGGCCGAGCTCGGCCGCGCCGCCGGGTCGCTCGAGGGCGTCGAGGGCCGGCTCGCCGCCAGCCTGTCGGGCCGCGAGGAAGCGATGGAGACGGCTCTGGCCGGCCTGCAGGAGCGCTCGGCTTCGTTGGAGAGCCAGACCGCGGCCTTCGCCGAGGCGATCGAGCGTTCTCTGCGCGCCGCCGAGGAGCGCGCTCGCGCCGTCGGCGCAAGCCTCACGCAGTCGGCCGGCGCCGCCGGCGCCCGTGTCTCGGAGGCCTTCGACGGCCTCCGGACCGGAGCCGACGCGGAGGGCGAGAAGACCGCCGAGTCCGTCCGCGCCGCCATCGCCGCCGCCTCGGCCGAGATGCGCACCGTTTTCGCGGAGGCACAGACCCGCTTCGGCGAATCGGTCGCCGGCATGCGCGAGATGGCAGGGGCGATCCGGACCGAGCTCGACGCCACCCGCGCCGACCTCGCCCGCGGCGTGCTGGAGCTGCCGCAGGAGACCCAGGACGCCACCGGCGAGATGCGCCGCGTGGTCTCCGATCAGATCAAGGCGCTGAACGAGCTCTCGGCCCTCGTCGCCCGCTCGAACCGTGCGGTCGACGTGGTTCAGCCGCAGGCGGCCGAGCAGCGGCGGACGGCGGAGGCCGGCGGTCGTGCCGCTCCGGCTTCCCGCCCGGCTCCGGCGCAGCCGTCGCCCGCCGCGACCTCCGCCCCGGCAGCGGCGCGGACGCCTCCCGCGGCGGCTCCCGCCCGGCCGGCGGCCCCGGCCGCCCCGGCGCGGCCCGTGGCGACGGCACGGGCCGAGACCCCGGCCGCGCGTCCCGCGTCCCCGGTCCGCCCGACGGCAAGCCCGGCCTCCGGCGACAAGCGCGGCTGGCTGTCCGATCTGCTGACGCGGGCCTCGCTCGACGACGAGGACGAAGCCGGCGCCACCGAGCCCCCCGTCCCTGCCGCTGCCACGTCGAAGGCCGCGGTGGAGACCGGTCGGATCGCCCTGGAGACGATCTCGGCCGATATCGCGCGGATGATCGACCACCGCACGGCGGTCGACCTTTGGGAGCGTTATCGTCGCGGCGAGCCGAACCTGTTCGACATCAAGATCTACACGCCGCAGGGCAAGCAGACCTTCCTGGAGATGCAGCGCCGCTACCGTGCCGACGCCGAGTTCCGCCGCACCGTCGACCGCTACGTCAGCGAGTTCGAGCGCCTGCTCGGCGACGTGGCCCGCAACGACCGCGACGCGGCCCGCGCCGACGCCTACCTGACCTCCGAGACCGGCAAGGTCTACACGATGCTCGCCCATGCGAGCGGGCGGTTCGAGGGCGCCTGACGCCTGCAAGACGCGAGAAGGGCGGCTCCATCGGGGCCGCCCCTCGTTTGTCCGATCACAGGAGCCCGAGACCGACCAGCTCGCGGCGCAGGGCCTCGGGCATGGCGGCGAGGTCGGCGGCGGCGCCGATGCCGAGGTCCCCCGGCGCATCGCGCTGGGTCAGGTAGCGCCAGCCCTGGAACGGTCGGCACGGCCGCGGCGTCACCGCAACGATCGCCGGATCGAGGACGAGGCGGCAGCGGCCGATGCCGTCGTCGCCGGTGACGAGGTCGATCGCGGTGATCGCCTGGCGGCAGCTCAGCGTGCCCTTGATCACCCAGTAGATCGAGCCGTGCCCGGCGATCTCGGCCCGCCGCTTCGGGACCATCCGCGTGGTGTGGACGGGCGCCGGATCGGCACCGAGCCGCAACGCCTCGTCGCGGAACCGGGATTGACGCGCCTCCAACTCGTCGATCGAGGCGGGGCCGACGCAGAGCTTGAGCAGGTGAAGGGCCACGATGTCGTCGGTCTCTCGCAGGCGCCGGGCGATGCGCGGAGGGTGTAACGCCGGATCATTGCGGCGAACGCGCGACCCTTCGTCCTGGCTACAGGTTCCGGCCGCGCGATCGTCTCTACGCGTCGGTCATCGCCTCGATCATGCCCTCGGGATCGCTCACGAACTGCCGCAGGATCCGGAAATGCTCGGTGTCCTGAAGGGCGACGGGCTCGAGGCCGTGCCGGCTCATCCGCAGCAGCCGTGCGCCGGGATGGGCCATGATGATCGGCGAATGCGTGACGATCAGCACCTGGGTCTGGTTGCCCGCCTCCATGCGCTTCAAGAGCCTGAGGAAGTCGAATTGTCGGTTCGGCGACAGGGCGGATTCGGGCTCGTCGAAGAGGAAGATCCCGGGCTTCGCGCAGCGTTCCTCGAAGAACCGGATGAAGCCCTCGCCATGCGAGTAGGACAGGAAATCCGCGCTGGGGCTGCCGACCTCGTCGAGGTAGCGGGCGACGGAGAAGAAGCTCTCCGCCCGGAAGAACCAGCCGCGACCGACCTTCGGCAGCCAGCTCGCCCGGAGCACGCGCGCGAGGTCGCCGCCGCCGGTCTCGGGCGCCCGGGCGTTGTCGACGGCGCGGTAGCCCGCGCCGCCACCGCTCTCGTCGAACCCGGCGAGGACCGCGATGCCCTCCAGCAGGGTGGATTTCCCGACCCCGTTCTCGCCGGCGATGATGGTCACCGGACGATCGAACGCGAGCTCGAACCCGCCCTCCCGGAACAGCGGAAGGCAGTAGGGATAGGCGTCGCGATCGTAGACCGCGTCGTCGGGCAGCCAGACCCGCTTCAGGTACGGCGGCGGCAACGACTTGTTCCGATACCTCGGCAACGCCCGTCCTCCGTCGCTTCGCCCCTCTGGCCCATAGGGGCGGCGATCTCACGGGGGGCGCAAGCGGCGCGAGGCGCGATCCCGAGGTTCGGGGAACGCGTCGCCCCGCCGTGGTTCGCCGGTGCAGGCGCGGTCCCGGATCGGAGGGCGGTCTCGCGCTCGCACGGCGGAGCCCTAGCAGAACAGCGCCAGCTTCTCCTCGACGCTGAGCGCATCGATCTCGGCGAAGCTGAGCGCACGTTCCGCGGGCGGATGCGATTCGGCGCTGACGTCGGAGGGGCTCGCGTCGGCAGCCCGGAACTCGAGGGCGTCGTCCTCGGAGGCGATCTGCGCCTCGAAATCGTCGGCCCAATCCAGCTCGGCCTCGACGTCCGACGCCTCCGCGGCCGACTCGGGCTCGGGCGCCGAGGGCAGGAACACGATGTCGTCGTGGAGCGGCACCGCACCGGGTTCGATCGCGCGGAGAGCCGCATGCGCGGCGGCGATCACCGCCGGCGCGTCCATGCCGAGATAGCGGTCGACGTCGCTCTGATCGAGGTCCTCGGGCCGCGATTCGCGGGCCGGGCGCGAGGTCGCGTAGCCCGGCGCCGGCGGGACCGGAGCGCCGGCATCGCCCCAGATCGCCATCATCGCGATCAGGCGTTCCTCGAGATAGCGCAAGGTCTGCACGATCCGGCTCGTGCGCTGCGCCGTGAGGTCCTGGAACGAGCAGGCGGTGTAGATCTGCGTCGCGTAGCGGTCGAGGGCGTCGCAGGCCGCCTCGTCGATGCCGTGCTCGCGCAGCGACCACGCGCTTTCCTGAACCTGCTCGGCGGCGGTGAGGATGTCGGTGGTCGCCCGCTCGGTCGCCTGGACGATCGCGTCCAGCGCCTCCGAGGCGATGCCGAGGCGGGTCTGGTCGTGATCAGGATCGGTGATCGCCGCGATCTCGGCCTTGGTCCGGCTGATCGCGCTCGCCATCTCCATGATGTCGCCGCGGAAATGGCTGACCGCGTCCGGGCCGTGCCCGTCCGTGACCGCGGATTCGAGCCGCGCGATCGCGTCGAGCAGCACGTTCGTGTCGGCGCTGCGGTTGCGGCGGGCATACTCCGCGAGGAACCAGCGCCCGCGGGCGCTCCCGCTCATGGTCGCCTCGATGGCCTCGTACTCGGTCGGCTCGAAGGCCGTCAGCGAGTGGGAACCGGACATGATACGCGTCCTCGAAGGCGATAGCCTCGCGCGGTGGGACGAGACCCGGCTCCGGCGCAACTCTGGCAAGAGCGCAATTTGACAGGATCGGTTTAACGGCGGCTTACGGTGGCCGCTCCCGTCCCGATCCACCTCGCATCGATCCGAGACCTTGGCCGCGTCCCCGACTCTCGAGCCCAGCCGTTTCCGCCTGTCGCTCCTCTACGCGGTGGTCTTCGTCGAGATCGGCATCGCGATGCCGTTCATGCCGGTCTGGCTCGCCGCGCTCGGCCTCGACGCCTCGGTGATCGGGCTACTGCTCGCCCTGCCGATCGCCACGCGCATCGTCGCCACCGCACCGCTGATGAGCCTGATCGATCGCGGCGTCGGCGCCCGGGCGCTGCTGCTGACGGGCAGCCTCGCCCTGGCGGCGACCTACGCCCTGATGCCGGCCGGCGCCGGGATCGGCTGGCCGGCGCTGGCGCTCCTCGTGCTGCTCAACGCGGTCGCCGGCGCGCCGCTGGTTCCGAGCGTCGACTACCTCACCCTCGCCGCCATCCGCCGGCAGCCGCGGCTCGACTACGCGCGGATCCGGATGTCGGGCTCGGTGGCGTTCCTCATCGCCAACCTCGCCGGCGGGGCGCTGCTCACGGCGATGGGCGAAACCCTCGCGGTGCCGCTGCTGCTCACAGGGCTGGCGCTGATCGCGAGCGTGGTGGCCTTCACCAGCCGCTCGGTCGCCGCGCCGGCGCCGGAGCACGCGGAGGGGCTTCGTCCACGGCTGCCGCTGCGCCTCAAGCTCTGCGTCGCCGCCGCCGCCGCGATCCAGGCGAGCCACGCGGCGATCTACGCCTTCGGCAGCATCCACTGGACCGCGCACGGCTTCTCGACCGCGACGGTCGGCGCGCTCTGGGGCGTCGGGGTCGTCGCCGAGATCGTGCTGTTCGCTTGCGTCGCCCGCCTGCCGGCCGCGTGGCGCACGCCGTTCCGCTATCTCGCCCTCGGCGGCGGGGCGGCGCTGGTTCGCGCCGTGGGGATGTACGCCCTCGGCGACACCTTGCCCGCGCTCGTCGGCCTCCAGGCCCTGCACGGGCTGACCTTCGGCGCGACGCAGCTCGGGGCAATGGCCGCCGTCTCCGCCTTCGCCCCGGACGGCGCCCGCGGCCGGGCGCAGGGCACGCTCAGCGCCGCGAACGCGACGGCGGCGGCCGGCGCCACGCTGCTCAGCGGCTTTGCCTACCGGGCGGGCGGGCCCCTCGTCTTCCTGGCGATGGCGCCGCTCGCGGTCGCGGGCCTCGCCCTGACCGCGGCCGCCGCGAGCCGGGCCGCGGCCCGGGTCCCTGCCACCGGGCAGCCTCCGGTTGCGGTGCGGCACGATACGGACCGTCAACCCTAATCTGAACATATCGCGCAGGCAGACCGGCGCCGATCGAGGGACACAGGCTTCGTGCAGGCCAACGACACCACGCCGACGCATCGACTCGACCGGCAGCCCGCCGGCGCGACCATCGCGCCGGGCGACGGACACGTCGCGCTCGACGGGCGCTGGACGGCCGACCAGGGCGGCGCGGTCGAGATCGCCGCCGCGCGGATCGCCGCCGAGGCCAGGAGCCGCCCCGTGATGGTCGACCTGAGCGCCGTCGCGCGCCTCGACACGCTCGGCGCCTGGGTGCTGGAGCGGACCCGCGGCGAGATCGAGGCGGCCGGCGGGCGCCTGAGCTATGCCGGCGTGCGGCCTGAGCACCGCATCCTGCTCGGCGAGATGCACCTGCGCGATCCCGAGCCGGCCGCTCCCGTCCGCCAGGGCCGAATCTTCGCGATGCTCGACGGCCTCGGCCGCCGCGTGGTCCGCGGCGGGCACGACCTGATCACGGGGCTCGCCTTCCTCGGCGAGGTGATCGCCGCGTGCCTGCGCGTGGCGTCGCGTCCGTCGACCTTCCGCGGCCGGGCCTTCGTCAACCAGATCGAGCAGGTCGCCTTCCGCGGCGTGCCGATCATCTTCCTGATCTCGTTCCTCGTCGGCGGCATCGTCGCGCAGCAGGGCATCTTCCAGCTCCAGCGCTTCGGGGCGGCGGCCTTCGTCGTCAACCTGATCGGGCTCCTGATCCTGCGCGAGCTCGGCGTGCTGCTCACCTCGATCATGGTGGCCGGACGCTCCGGCTCGGCCTTCACCGCCGAGATCGGCTCGATGCGGATGCGCGAGGAGGTCGACGCCCTGCGCGTGATGGGGCTCGACCCGATCGAGATCCTGATCGTTCCGCGCATCCTCGCCCTCGTCGTCGGGCTGCCGATGCTGACGCTGATCGCGGCGCTCGCGGCGCTGACCGGCGGCGGCCTCACGGCGATGGCCTATGGCGGGCTCACGCTGGAGCAGTTCCTGGCGCGGCTGCAGGCGGCGGTCGGCGTCCACCACGTCCTCGTCGGGCTGATCAAGGCGCCGTTCATGGCGCTGATCATCGGCATCATCGCGACGATCGAGGGGTTCGCCGTGGAGGGCTCGGCGGAATCGCTTGGGCGCCACGTCACCGCCTCAGTCGTCAAATCCATCTTCATGGTGATCGTCCTCGACGGGTTGTTCGCGGTGTTCTTCGCGGCGATCGATTTCTGAGGATCCGTTGCGAAACCCAGACGCCATGCCCGAGACGACCAAACCCGAACCGATCATCCGCGTCCGCGACCTCGTCGTCGGCTTTCGCGACCGCACCATCCTGAAGGGCCTGAACCTCGACATCCGCCGCGGCGAGATCCTCGGCTTCGTCGGCCCGTCGGGCCAGGGCAAGTCGGTCCTGACCCGCACGATCCTCGGCCTCGTGGCCAAGCGCTCGGGCACCATCGAGGTGTTCGGCCAGGACATGGACGGCCTCACCATCGCCGAGCGCCGCGGCGTTGAGCAGCGCTGGGGCGTGCTGTTCCAGCAGGGCGCGCTGTTCTCGGCGCTCACCGTGAAGCAGAACATCCAGATGCCGATGCGCGAGCACCTGAACCTGTCCGAGCGCCTGCTCGACGAGTTCGCGCGCCTCAAGATCGAGATGGTCGGCCTCAAGCCGGATGCCGCCGACAAGCTGCCCTCGGAACTGTCGGGCGGCATGATCAAGCGCGCGGCGCTGGCCCGCTCGCTCGCGCTCGACCCCGAGATCCTGTTCCTCGACGAGCCGACCTCGGGCCTCGACCCGATCGGCGCCGGCGAGTTCGACGAGCTGGTCGCGACCCTCAAGCAGACCCTGGGCCTCACCGTCTTCATGGTGACGCACGACCTCGACAGCCTCTACACCGCATGCGACCGCATCGCGGCGCTCGGCGACGGACAGATCATCGCCGCCGGCACGATCGACGAGATGCTGGCGCACGACCACCCGTGGCTGCGCTCGTACTTCCACGGCAAGCGTGCCCGCGCGATCGTCCCGGCGGCGCCGATGCGGACGGGCGTCCCCGCCCATGCGTGACCGCTCGCACCGGGGGCGGATGCCGGCGCGCCGCGCGGGTGCGCCCGCGCACCGCACGAATGCCACAGCTTGGCGGAAGGCCTGAGATCATGGAGACCCGTGCGAACTTCGCCCTCATCGGCGCCTTCACCCTCGGGGTGATCCTGGTCGGCTTCGGCTTCGTGCTGTGGCTGTCGGGCGGCTCGTCGCGGCAAGTGAGCCAAGCGGTGCGCGTCGTGTTCTCGGGCAGCGTCGGCGGGCTGTCGCGCGGGTCGAGCGTGACCTTCAACGGCATCAAGGTCGGCGAGGTGACGGACGTCCACCTGCTGCCGCAGGATCCGCGCCGGGTCATCGCCGAAATCAAGGTGGCCCCCTCGACGCCCCTGCGCGCCGACACCCGCGCGCGCCTCGATTCGGCGATGCTGACCGGCGTCTCGGTGATCGCGCTCAACGGCGGCAACGCCGACGCGCCGGCGCTGGCGCCGGGCACGAACGGCGAGATGCCGACGATCTTCGCCGACTCGTCCGACATCCAGGACATGATGGCCGCCGCCAAGCAGATCGCGCAGCGGGCCGACGACGTGCTCCAGCGCCTCGACAAGCTGGTCGCCGGCAACGAGGGCGCGATCACCCGCACGCTCGCCAACGTCGAGAGCTTCTCGAAGACGCTGGCCGAGGCCGGGCCCGCCGTCTCGAGCCTGGTGAAGGCGGTGGACGGCAGCAAGCTCAACCGCGTGATCGACAACGCCGACCGGTTCTCGAGCGCGCTCGCGACGTCGAGCCCGGACATCGAGGCCGGCCTGCACGACGCCCGGTCGCTGGCGGGCAAGCTTAACGCCTCGGCCGACCGGATCGACGCCGTGCTGAAGGGCGCCGAGGGCTTCCTCGGATCCGCCTCGGGCGAGGCCGGCGCCAGCACTTTCACGCAGGTGCGCGAGGCCGCGATCTCGGTGCGCGACGCCGGCAAGGCGTTCCGGACCCTGTCCGAGAACCTCGACAAGCGCACCGCCAACATCGCCACGAGCTTCGGGCGGCTCAGCGGCACCGGCCGACGCGAGGTCGAGGCCCTGTCGACCGACGGGCAACGCACGCTCAACACCCTGAACCGCACGGTCCGGACGTTGGAACGGGACCCCTCGCAGGTGATCTTCGGCGGCAAGCCGTCGTTGCCGGAATACAACGGTGGCCGCTGAAGTCGCGTCGTTCCGGGTCGATGTGCCTCGCCGCACGGCACATTTCATGCGGCCGAATAGTTTGAACGGCACAGCTTCATCCGTTCCCGGCCACCCGGCCGGGAACGTTCAGGTATCGCGTATGCTCCGTCCCGTTACCGGTCTGGCCCTGGTCGCCTCGCTCGTCGCCCCAATCCTCGGCGGCTGCGGCGGGGGCGCCGCGCCGCTGACCTTCGACCTCATGGCGCTGCCTGCCGCCGGCCGCCCGGCCGCGAGCGCGCGCGCGATCGTGGTCGCGGAGCCGGTGGGCATCCAGCCGTTCGAGGCCGATCGGATCATCGTGCGCGAGGCCGGCGGCTCGCTTTCGTTCCTCGGCGGCGGCCAATGGGCCGATCGCCTGCCGCGCCTGATCCAGACCCGGATCATCCAGAGCCTGGAGAATGCCGGCCGCCTGCGCTCGGTCTCGCGCCCCGGCGACAAGGTCGTGGCCGACTACCAGCTCATCTCCGAGATCCGCGCCTTCGACATCGCGGCCGGCACCGGCGAGGCGGTGGTGGACATCTCGACCAAGCTGGTCGCCGACGGCACCGGAAAGGTGGTCGCGGCCCGGATCTTCACGGCGCGCGTGCCCGTCACCGCGGTCGATGCCGGCAACGGCGCGCGGGCGCTCGACCAGGCGCTCGGCACCGTGCTCGCGGACCTGGTGCGCTGGGTGAACGGCGGGCGCTGAGCGCCCGGGCCGCTCACTCCATCACCGCCGCCTTCATGATCACCACCATCGTCGCGCGGCCCGGCACGTCGCCGGTGCAGCGGACGACGTGCTGGCGGTCGCAGCGGTAGCGAAGGGTCTCGCCGGCGCGCGCGCGCTGAACGACGCCACCGATGTCGACCTCGAAGCAGCCCTCCGAGATCGAGAGCGATTCGACCGAGCCGCGCTGGTGCGGATCGGAATCGAGCACCCCGCCCGGGTCGGCCGAGACCTCGTACCATTGCAGCCACTCGATGGTCTTGACCCAGCCGATGATCGCCAGCCGCACCTTGCCGTCCTCGGAGACGAGGATCGGCGTGTCGGCGCGCGAGGACTTCTCGATGAAGGGCTCCTCGTCGTTGGCCGCCAGCACCCGCTCGATCGAGACGTCGAGCGCCTGCGACAGGCGCCAGATCGTCGCCAGCGTCGGGTTGGTCTCGTTGCGTTCGATCTGGCTGATGATCGACTTGGCGACGCCGGATTGCTCGGCGAGCTCCGACAGCGAGAGGTTGTAGGCCTTGCGCAGGCGCTGGATCGTCTTGCCGAGCTGTCCCGACAGCACGGCCGCTCCGCTCAGCATGTCCCGGCCCCGACCCGGCCGTTCCGCCTGTTCCTGCATCGCCGAAGCCATCCGCATTCCGCCATCGCGTTCCGTTTATCGGAACGAACGTGCGCTACTACAAACGCAATCCCCCCGCGGATGCAAGGCGACCGGCGCGGATGCCGCAGCGTGCCGGTTCGGCGTTCAGGCCCAGATCGCGAAGAAGTGGTGGACCGGCCCATGCCCCTCGCCGATCGCGAGGTCGTCGGCGGCGGCGATCGCGGCGGCGACGTAGGCCTTGGCGGCCCGGACCGCCGCCTCGAGGCCGAGGCCCTTCGCGAGGCCGGCGGCGACGGCGGCCGACAGGGTGCAGCCGGTGCCGTGGGTGTTGCGCGTCGGGTGGCGTGCGCCCGAGAAGCGCCGCACCAGCCCCTCCGAGGTCAGCAGATGGTCGACGCTCTCGTCGCCCGCGGCATGGCCGCCCTTGATCAGCACGCCGTGGGCGCCCGCCGCGACGAGGCGCCTAGCCTGCGCGGCCGCGCCGTTCTCGTCGGCTGCCGGTGCCTCGTCGAGAAGGCTCGCCGCCTCGGGCAGGTTCGGGGTGATCAGGTCGGCGAGCGGCATCAGGCGGCTGCGCAGCAGCATCACCGCGTCGTCCGAGATCAACCGGTCGCCGCTGGTGGCGACCATCACCGGATCGAGCACCACCGGGATGCGCCGCGGGATGGCGTGGCGCTCGAGCGCCGCAGCCACGGCCTCGATCACCGCCGGCTGCGACAGCATCCCGATCTTCACCGCCGTCACGGCGAGGTCGGAGAAGACGCTGTCGATCTGCGCGGCGACGAAGTCGGCGGGCACGTCGTGGATGCCCTGGACGCCGCGCGTGTTCTGCGCGGTCAGCGCCGTGATCGCGCTGGCGCCGTAGACGCCGAGCGCGGAGAAGGTCTTCAGATCGGCCTGGATCCCGGCGCCGCCGCCCGAATCCGATCCTGCGATGGTCAGCGCGATCGGCGTCATCGGGCAGCTCCTCGTTCGGCCAGCGCCGCGTCGACCCGCGCCCGCAGGTCGCGCGCCCGGCCCTCGACCGCCTCCGCCCCGAACAGGGCCGAGATCACCGCGATCCCGTCGGCGCCGGCGGCGATCACCGCGGCGGCGTTGCTCGCGTCGATGCCGGCGATCGCGCCGACCGGCACCGCGGTGCCGCGGGCGAGCCTGGCGCGGAACGCGATCCGCGCGAACCCGTCGAGGCCGACCGGTGGATCCGGGTTGTCCTTGCTGGTCGTGGCGAAGACGCCGCCGATGCAGGCGTAATCCACCGGCAGCCGATAGAGCTCGTCGGCCTGCGCGCCGGTCTTCAGCGTCAACCCGACGATCGCCCGGTCGCCGAGCAGCCGGCGGGCATCGGCCGGGTGCAGATCCGACTGGCCGAGATGCACGCCCTCGCAACCCGCGGCCAGCGCGAGGTCGACCCGGTCGTTGACCAGCAGCGGCGCGCGGCCGGCGAGGGCCGCATGGATCGCGCGGATGCGGGCGAGCGCGGCTCGGGCGTCGGCGATGTCCTTCTCGCGATACTGGAACAGGGTGCAGCCTCCGGCGACCGCCGCCGCCGCCATGTCGGCGAGGCGAGGCCCGTCGTCGCCGCAGACGCCGACGTCGAGGAGACCGTAGAGGCGCAGGTCGACCGTCGGACCGGACGCGCGGCCGGTCGTCGCGTTTCCGAGGCTGCCGCCCGCCTGCATCGCCCGCCTCCTCACGACCGGCTGTCGTCCCGGCGCGTTCGGCCCTGTCTGGCCACCGCAGAGCCGCTTAGCAAGCGCTTTCGGCCTCGGAGGCAAGAGGGCGCCATCCCCGCCGGAATGTCGACGCCGCGTTGACGGATTGCGGCCGTTTGCGGCTTAAGCAACGACAGGTCGATGCGCGGCCGCTCCATCGACGACCGCTCGGCCTCAGGCGGCGGGTCATGCGATGGACAGGGCGACGGGAAAGACGATGTCGGCGGACTTGCGCGCGGCCGGGACGGTGCCCAGCCCCTCCTCCGTGGGGCTCGCCGCGGCGATCATCGCCGCCACCGAGGGCGAGCCGCGCGCGCTGACCGTCCAGGTGGCCGACCAGGCCGCGGGACGCGGCGACGGGCTGCCGGCCGGGCCGCTCGTGTCGGAGCATGCCACCCTGGAGCGCGGCCTGCGCGCCTGGGTCGAGCGCCAGACCCACCAGCGCTTGGGCTACGTCGAGCAGCTCTACACCTTCGGCGACCGCGACCGGCAAGCCGACGCCAGGGCAGGCGTCCACACCCTGTCGGTGGCCTACCTCGCCCTCGTGCGCGAGGAGCGCCCGGCGGGCCTGGCCGAGGCGGCCTGGCGCAACTGGTACCGCTACCTGCCCTACGAGGATTTCCGGAAGGGCCGGCCGCCCGAGCTCGATGCGATCGAGGCCGAGCTGCTGGCCTGGGCCGGCGCGCCGACCGATGCCAAGCTCCGGCGCTCGCGCGCGGACCGCCTCGGCCTCACCTTCGGCCTCAACGGCGCGACCTGGAACGAGGAGCGCGTGCTGGAACGCTACGAGCTGCTGTTCGAGGCGGGGCTGATCCCGGAAGCCGCCGGCAATGCCGGGCCCGCGCGCCCCGGCGACCCGACGGGAGTGCCGATGGCGTTCGACCATCGCCGGGTGCTCGCCACCGCGATCGGACGCCTGCGCGGCAAGATCAAGTATCGCCCGGTGGTGTTCGAGCTGATGCCGCCGCACTTCACGCTGCTCCAGCTTCAGCGCACCGTCGAGGCTCTGTCGGGAACGCAGCTCCACAAGCAGAACTTCCGCCGGCTGGTGGCGCAGCAGGGGCTGGTGGAGGAGACCGAGGGCGTCACCAGCGGCACCGCCGGGCGGCCGGCGCGCCTGGTCCGCTTTCGCCGTGAGGTCCTGCTCGAGCGCCCCGCCCCCGGCCTGCGCCTGACGCCGTCGCGCCGGTCGCAGTGATGCGAGCCGGCAAAGTCATCCTCGAGACGCCGTGTTCCGGGCCGAGGTATTTAGCCACCACAGGATAGTACTTGTTGCTTTTCAGCAACCCCGCGTACTTCTCAATATTATGACTGGATTATGACGAAGACTCCGACGTAGACTTCGCTAGTTCTGCTCTCCGAACGCCGAAGATCGGCACGAGGGGACGAATCATGGACTTCAAGCAGGGTGTCTCGATCGCCGCGGTGGTCGTCGCGGCCTATGGGCCGGCAGCCGTCCAGGCGCAGACCGCGAACACGACGCCGGCCAACGTCAACGTGCTGAACCTGCTCGCGCCGTTCCTCTCGCTGAACGGAACGGCGGTCGGGCAGCAGACGTTGCAGCTCAACCTCTCGCAGGCCATCGCCCAGAACCAGGGCGCCTCGGTCGCCGACCAGCAGCGGGCGATCAGCGACAAGGCGCTGCCCGGAAGCGCCGCCTTTGCGACGACGATCACCCTCCTCGACGGGACGCGGGTCAATCTCGGGCCGGGCGACAACCTCGCGGGCGGGCTGCCGCTGCAGGCGGCGCAGAGCGCGGGCGGCCTCAACCCCTACCAGCCCGTGGGCGGGCTCGGGCCGCAGCTCGGCGCGATCTACCAGACCGGCATCCGGGCGAGCACCGCGACGAGCGGGCCGCTCACCAACACCTTCAACCTCCTGAATCAGGCCTACACGGTGCTCAGCGCCAACCTCGGCGTGGCGAAGAGCTACTTCGCGAACGGGGCAGCGAACAACCCGAGCACCGCGCCCTCCGGCAACGCGCCGCCGATCCCGGCGGTGGCGCCGGCCGGCTACACCCTGCCCACCGGTCCCTACACGATCCCCGCCGGCTCGCCCGCCGGGGCGGCCGGGACGACCGGCACGCTGCCCAACCGCTTCGACAGCGTCCTCGACCTCGCCTACGGCGTCCGCAACACGCAAGCGGGCCAGGACGTCTACGGCTCCTCGCGGCCGATCCAGGTCGCCGCGAGCCGCTACAACGTGTTCGACCCGACGGCGCTGAGCGGCATCGCCACCAACCCGTCCTTCCCGAGCGGGCACACCCAGTACGCCTATACCGACGGCTACCTGCTCGCGATGCTGGTGCCGCAGCAGTACCAGAACATGCTGCTGCGCGCCTCGGACTACGCCAACGACCGCATCGTGCTCGGCGTGCACTATCCGCTCGACATCATCGCCTCGCGCGCCTTCTCGGCCTACGACTTCGCCCAGACCTTCACCAACCCGGCCTACATCAACAACGCCGCGACGACGGGCACGGCGATCAACATGCCGGGCCTGTTCACCCGGGCCGCGGCGGAGCTGCAGGCCTACGAGGCGGTGCAGTGCGGGAACACCGTCGCGGCCTGCGCGGCGAGTGCCGCCAACACCGCGAGCAACCCGTACGTGCCCTCCGCCGCCAACCAGGCGCTGTACCAGTCCCGCCTGACCTACGGCCTGCCGACCCTGACCTTCGCCCAGGCGCCGCGCGAGACGGCGCCCGTCAACGGCCCCGACGCCTCGATCCTGCTGGCGCCGCTCTACGGCGGCAGCACGACCGCCGCCAGGACGGTCGCGCCGAACGGCGGCCTCTACGGCAACCTGCAGACCGGCACGATCAACCAGATCCTCGTCAGCACCGAGACCAACGCGCTCGCCGCCTTCTACGGCACGGCGCTGAGCTACTGGAGCCGTCTCGACCTGTACTCGGCCGCCGGCTACTTCGGGAACGTCGCCGGCACCCTGCGGATGGATGCCGCCGACGCGCTGGCGACGAACGTCGCGGTCGGCAACGGCGGCGCGCTCTACGCCAACGGCACGATCGCCGGCCTCGCCACGGTCAACGACGGTGGCCTGCTCGGCGGCACCGGCACGGTCGGCGGCATCAGCGCGCTTTCGGGCGGCACGGTGGCGCCGGGCAACTCCATCGGCACGCTCACCGTCGCGGGCAACGCCGCGTTCGCGGCCGGCTCGGTGTTTCAGGTCGAGACCAACGCCGCCGGCCAGTCCGACCGGCTCGCGGTCGCCGGCACGGCGACGCTCGCTGGCGGCACCGTGCAGGTGCTCGCGGCGGCCGGCACCTACGATCCGCGCACGCAGTACGCGATCCTCACCGCCGGCGGCGGCGTGGCCGGGCAGTTCGCGGGCGTGACCGCGAACTTCGCCTTCCTCACCCCGACGCTGCGCTACCAGGCCAACGAGGTCGACCTCACACTGACCCGCAACGATATCGCGTTCGCGACGATCGCGCAGACCCGCAACCAGGGCGCGGTCGCCAACGCGATCCAGGCCGGGGGTCCCGGCACCGGCGCCTACGACCGCACCATCGGGCTGACGACGCCCGAGGCGGTCGGAGCCTTCCGGGCGCTGACCGGGGACATCCATGCCAGCGCGATCTCGACCGAGTTCGAGACCGCGTTCTTCGTCCGCGAGGCGATCCTGGACCGGATGCGCTGGGGCGCCCCCCCCGGCTTCGCGGAGGGCGCCGATTACGGACGCCTGCCGGCCGCCTACGCCGCCGACCTGCCCGGTCGCCGCGCCGCGCCGGTGCCGGTCGCCGTCCGCACCCTCGACCCGCGGGTGTTCGGGCTCTGGGGACAGGGCTTCGGCAGCTTCGGGCAGGCCCGCAGCGACGGCAACGCGGCGAGCCTGTCGCGCCAGACCTCGGGCTTCGTGCTCGGCGCCGATGTCCGCGTCGCGGGCGGCTTCCGCCTCGGCGTGGCCGGCGGCTACACCGCGACCAGCCTCGACACGGCCGGGCGCCTGCAATCGGGCTCGATCGAGAGCGGCTTCGGCGGCCTCTACGGCGGCTACGAGCGCGGGCCGGTCTCGCTGCGGCTGGGCGCCGTCTACGCCGACAACGCGGCGCGCCTGACCCGGACGGTGGCGTTCGCCGGCTTCGCCGACACGCCGAGCGCCCGCACCGGCGGCTCGACGATCCAGGGCTTCGGCGAGATCGGCTACAAGCTCTTCCTGGGCGGCGCCGCGCCGCCCGTCGGCCAGGACGCCGCCCCGGTCCCGGTGGCGCTCTCCTACATCGAGCCCTTCGTCGGGGGCGCCGTCGTCGCGATCGGCCGCGACCGCTTCACCGAGACCGGCGGGATCGCCGCGCTGACCGGGTTCGCCCGCGACTACGACCTCGGGGCGGCCACCGCCGGCGTACGGGCGCAGACGAGCTTCGATCTCGGCCTCGGCGCGCCGGTCTCGGCCCACGGCCTGCTCGGCTACCGCCGGGCCTTCGGCGACGTGGTGCCGACGGCGCTGCTGGCCTTCGGCGCCACCGGCCCGGCCTTCCTCACCGCGGGCATCCCGATCGACCGCGACGCCCTCGTGGCGGAAGCCGGCCTCGACCTGCGGGTCTCGGCCGCCGCCACCCTCGGCATCGCCTACACCGGCCAGGTCGGGTCCCGCGCCGAGGACCACGCCGTCAAGGGAAACTTCACCTACCGGTTCTGAGCTGTTTCGGACCCATCACGATCGGGCCAAATTCCCACCGCCGCGACCCTCGGGTCGCGGCGATTTTGCGTCGCACGCAATGTCCCTGCGCGCCGATCCAACCCCTCATCTCGATCCTGAACGCTTCCGAGAACCGGTAGCCTCGAAGGAGCCCGCCGGCCGGGCGCGCGATCGCAGGAGGGCTCCTTCGAGGCTGCCGAGGCAACACCTCAGGATGGAGGCCTGGGTGGGATGGACGAGATTTTTCCCCGTCCGGCTTTCCGGTGCGCGCTATCAGCGGAACGCCGGCAGGCACCTCAGTGGAGTCTGCGTCGGGCCATCCCGAAACACCCGCCCCATCAGCCGAATCGCGGCAGCGGCGCGATCCGGGGCACGTCGGTGCCGCCCTTGCGCTCGAGCAGGCCGGGCGGCGGAACCGGCGCCACGATCGTGCAGACGACGCCTGCGGGATCGAAGGCGAGATTGACCTCGCCGGCGAGCTCGCGGGCGAGGCTGCGCTCGATCAGCCGCGAGCCGAACCCGGTGCGCGTCGGCTTCGCCACCGGCGGGCCGCCGCTCTCGACCCATCGCAGGGTGAGGCTGACCTCGTCGTCACGCCGGAGCGTCCAGGCGATGTCGATGCGGCCGCCTTCGCGCGAGAGCGCACCGTACTTGACCGCGTTGGTGCCGAGCTCGTGCAGCGCCATCGCGATCGACAGCGCGATCCGCGGCGGCAGCCGCAACGGCGGCCCGGAGACACGGAAGCGCGAGACCTCCGGGGAATCGAGCGGGCGGATCGCGTCGGCGACGACCGTGGCGATCTCGGCCCCCTCCCAGCTCTCGCGGGTGAGCACGTCGTGGACGCGGGCGAGCGCCAGAAGCCGCGCCTCGAAGGCGCCGCGGGCCGCATCGGCCTCGGCCCCGTCGAGGCTGCGCAGGGACTGGTTGGCGATCGACTGGACGGTGGCCAGCGTGTTCTTCACCCGGTGGTTCAGCTCGTGGATCAGGAGCAGCAGGTGCTCCTCGGCGGACTTCGCATCGGTGATGTCGACGTTGCAGCCGGTGTAGCCGAGGAAGGTGCCGCCGTCGTCGAGGCGCGGCACGCCCTCGCAGCGGAGCCAGCGAACCGCCCCGTCGCGGTCGATCACCCGGACCTCGGTGCGGAAGGGCTTCCGCGCGTCGAAGGCGTCGGTGAAGGTGGCCGAGAAGCCGGCGAGGTCGTCGGGATGGACGATCTTGTGCCAGCCCTCGTTGGCCAGCGCCGTCGCCGGCATTCCGAAGATGTGCTCGAAATGCATGTTGACGAAGCTGACCGTCGCGGCCTCGTCCGTCATCCAGATGAGTGCCGGCGCGGAATCGGCCATGTGGCGGAAGCGCGCCTCGCTCTCCCGCAGCGCCGAGAGTCCGCGGCGCGTGTCGGCCAGCGCGCGGTCGCGCTCGCCCTCGCGGGTCTTCAACCGGAGCGAGGCGTCGGTGAGCACGTCGCCGAGGCGGCGGATCTCGTGCACCGGCGAGGCGATGCGCGGGATCGCCTCGCCGCGCGACAGGGCCGGGCCGGAGGCCGCGAGCTGGCGCAGCGGACGCGACACCCGCGACCACAGCACGACGGCGAGCGCCGACGACGTCGCCAGGACGAGAAGGCCGAACCCGCCGAAGGCCCAGACCCAGCGGCGCAGCCGCGCGTCGACGAGGGTCTGGGGGATGCTGGTGCCGACCGTCCACCCGGTGAGGCGCGAGCGCGCCTCCACCACGACGACCGGGCGGTGCTGCCGGTCCTTGCCCTGCCAGACGCCGGGCGTCTCGGTCTGGATCTGCCGCAGGCTGGCGAGGCGCGGGCGTCCGACGATCGCGCCCGGGTCGGGCAGGCGGGCGAGGACCAGCGCCTGCCGGTCGGAGATGCCGGTGGTCCAGCCCTCGACGACCTCGCGGGCGAGGATCGCCTGCAGGCGGCTCACGGGCGCGCTGAAACTGAGGATGTAGGCGACGTTCGGGCCGACCATCACCGGCACGGCGACACCGTAGGTGGCATCGCCCGGCATCGGCCCGGGAAGGTAGCCGGTCACCATCGCCCGCTGGGTGCCCGAGGCGATCTCCTTGTCGAACGGCAGCACGGTGATCGGCAGCATGCCGCCGCGCTTGATCCCGGTGTTGACGATCTGCTGCCCGTCGGGACGGCGCAGCATGATGTCGAGGTCGATCGCCTCGCGGACGAGACGGGCCTGCGCGTCGAAGGCCTCGAACTCGCCATCCTTCAGGCGCGGCGAGGTGGCGAGGGTCTGCAGCACCGAGACCAGGCCGGCGGTGTCGCGATCGATCGACAGGGCGATGCCGCGCACGTTCTCGCGGGCATCCTGCTCGAAGCGCGCACGCTCGACGGAGGCGTAGCGGGCGAGCAGGATCGCGGTGAAGATCAGGCCCGGCCCGATCAGCGCGATCACCAGCGCGACGAGGTAGACCTGCGTCGAGGCGCCGTTCCGCTCGAGCCGCTCGATGCGACGGCGGAGCCAGCTCGGACGCGGGCCGCGGCGGCCGCGGGCGGCGGGCAGCTCGCTCGGGCTCACCGCAGCATCCGGATCGCGGGCGGGCGCGGCGGCGTCATCGGGGGCGTAGTCCTGCAGCATCGCGCCATCACGGGTCGGACTTCGGCCGATCGGAGCTCGGCCGGTCGATATGGCCGAGATCGCGCGCCGGATCGAGCCGGTCGCGCACGCGCTGCTTCAGGGCCTTCACGTCGGGGAAGCCGCCGTCGCGGGTCCGCTCCCAGACCGTGTCGGGGCCGACGGTGATCGAGAAGGCGCCGCCGCTCGCCGGGATCAGCGCGACCTCGCCGAGGTCGTCGCGGAAGGTCGAGAGCAGTTCCTGCGCCATCCAGGCGGCCCGCAGGAGCCAGTTGCACTGGGTACAGTAGGTGATGGCAACGCGCGGCTTGTCCGCCGCAGCTTGAGGCGTGTCATCCATGGGGCGCACAGCGCACCGCGGCGATGGGCTTGTCAACCTCGACCGGCTCCGCCCGGACGATCGCGCGACGCATCGCGAACGCGCGGCGCAGCCCTTCTCCCGGCGGGTGCGGCACCCTATCTCACGTCGGCGTGATTACGGCCAAGCTGGGCCGGACGAGGCAGGCAGGAGTGGTGGACATGTCGTCGAGTGCGGACTTCGCAACGCCGCGGACCAGCCCGATCATCGCCCGCATCGCCGGTGCGCTGATCGCGATGCTGTTCGCGTCCTGCCTCTCCGGTTGCGGCGCGATCAACCGCGTTCCCACGCTGGAGGAGCAGGCGAAATCCTCCTGGAGCGAGGTGCAGAACCAGTACCAGCGCCGGGCCGACCTGATCCCGAACCTCGTCGAGACGGTGAAGGGCTACGCCAAGCAGGAGCAGGACACCCTGACCAAGGTGACCGAGGCCCGCGCCAACGCCACCAGCGTCAAGGTCGACGCCTCGACGATCACCGACCCGGCCAAGTTCAAGCAGTTCCAGGACGCGCAGAACCAGCTCAGCGGTGCGCTCGGGCGCCTGCTGGCCACGGTCGAAGCCTACCCCGACCTAAAGTCGAACCAGAACTTCCTGGCGCTGCAGTCGCAGCTCGAGGGCACCGAGAACCGGATCGCGGTGGCGCGGCGCGACTACATCGGCACGGTCCAGGCCTACAACACCGAGATCCGCACCATTCCCGGCCGCTGGATCGCGGCGTGGTTCTACCCGGAATCGAAGCCGATGGAGACCTTCACGGCAACGCCCAATTCCGAGCGGGCGCCGAACGTGAAGTTCTAGGGATTTCCCGCGCATGCGGCGCGGAGCGCTCAGGACCTTCCCCCTCGTCCTCGCCCTCGTGGCCTGCGCCGGGCTGTGGACGGCTGCGGCGGCCGCGGAGCTGACCTTCCCGAAGCTGACCGGGCGCGTCGTCGACGCCGCCGCGATCCTCACCCCCGAGCAGCGCGGGACCCTGGAGGCCAAGCTCAAGGCCTACGAGGACAGGACCTCCGATCAGGTCGTCGTCGCGACGGTGCCGAACCTTCAGGGCACCACGATCGAGGATTACGCCAACCGCCTGTTCCGGGAGTGGAAGATCGGTCAGGCGAGGACCAACAACGGCGCCCTGCTGATCGTGGCGCCGACCGAGCGCAAGGTCCGCATCGAGGTCGGCTACGGCCTCGAAGGCGCCCTCACCGACGCCCTGTCCCGCGTCATCATCGCGAGCGCGATCACGCCGCGCTTCAAGGAGGGCGACTTCGCCGGCGGGATCACCGCCGGCGTCGACGGCATGCTCTCGATCCTCTCGGGCGACGCCGAGGTCTGGCAGCGAAAGCCGAAGGTCCGGTCCGACGAGGTCGATCCGGCGCAGGTCGCGATCTTCATCGGCCTGTTCCTCCTCGTCCTGTTCGTGGCGTGGCGGATGAACCGCGGCGGCCGCGGGCGCGGCAGCGGCATCGTCTTTCTTCCCGGGCCGGGGACCGGCGGTTGGAGCGGCGGCACCTCGGGCGGGTTCGGCGGCGGCTTCTCCGATGGGGGCGGGTTCTCGGGCGGCGGCGGCTCGTCCGGCGGCGGAGGAGCCTCGGGTGATTGGTAGCCCCCTGCTCACGCCGGATGCCTGCGCACGGATCGAGCGAGCCGTCGGCCGCGCGGAGGCCGGCACCGCCGGCGAGATCGTGGTGATGGTGGCGGCCCGGGCCGGGCAGTACCGCTCGGTCGCGCACGTCGCGGCCCTCGTCGCCGGCCTGATCCTGCCCTGGCCGCTGCTGGTGCTGACCAGCTGGAGCACCGGAGCGATCCTGCTCGCGCAGGCCGCCCTCGTGGCGGCCCTCCTCGCGGCGGGCCTGTCGGAGCGGCTGCGCGTCGCTCTGACGCCGCGTCGTGTCCGGCGCTCGCGGGCTCGCGACGCCGCCCGCCGGGCGTTCTGGTCACGCGGGCTGGGACGCACCCGCGGACGGACCGGGATCCTGCTCTACCTGTCGCTGGCCGAGCATCATGCCGAGATCGTCGCCGACCAGGGCATCCTGGATCGCGTCGGCGCGGAGCACTGGACCGCGACGCTCGCCGACCTCACCACCGCCCTGCGCAGGGGCGAGGCGGAAGCCGGGCTTCTGCGCGCGGTCGAACGCATGGGAGCGGAGCTTGCGCGTCACGTGCCGGCCGGCCACGGCGACCCGGACGAGCTGCCGAACCACGTCATCGTCGTGGAATAGGACCGCAGCGGTCCGGACGATGACGGGAGACGCTCCCCGCACCGCGACGGAGGCGACCGCCCGGCCGGGATACCGGAAGCGGATATCCGCTCACCCCCTCACCGTGAGAGTTGTGGGGATGAGAAACGAGGGGCCGGGCCGGTCCTAGCCGCCGGTGACGCTCATGTGACGCGGGACCGCGGCCGGGCGCTGGCGCTCGATGACGAAGTCGTGTCCCTTCGGCTTGCGCGAGATCGCCTCGACCACGGCCGCCGTCACGAGCGCGTCGTCGGGCGAGGCACGCAGCGCCGCGCGGAGGTCCGCGGCGTCCTCCTGGCCGAGGCACATGTAGAGCTTGCCGGTGCAGGTCAGGCGCACGCGGTTGCAGCTCTCGCAGAAATTGTGGGTCAGCGGCGTGATGAAGCCGAGGCGCCCGCCGGTCTCCTCGACGCGGACGTAGCGGGCCGGGCCGCCGGTGCGGTCGGGCAGCGGCGTCATCGTGTAGCGGTGCTCGAGACGCGCGCGGGCGACCGAGAGCGGCAGGAACTGGTCGGTGCGGTCGCCGTCGACCTCGCCCAGCGGCATCACCTCGATCAGCGTCATGTCCATGCCGAGGCCGTGGGCCCAGGCGATCATGTCGGCGATCTCGTCCTCGTTGACGCCCTTCAGCGCCACCGCGTTGATCTTCACCTTGATGCCGGCGGCCCGCGCCGCCGCGATGCCGTCGAGCACCACGGGCAGGTCGCCGCGGCGGGTGATCGCGCGGAACTTCTCCGGGTCGAGGGTATCGAGCGAGACGTTGACCCGGCGGATGCCGAGCTCGGCGAGCTCGGCCGCGAAGCGCCCGAGCTGGGTGCCGTTGGTGGTGAGCGTCAGCTCGTCCAGCGCACCGGTGCCGAGATGGCGGGACAGGCGGCGGAACAGGTGCATGATGTCGCGACGCACCAGCGGCTCGCCGCCGGTGATCCGCAGCTTGCGCACGCCGCGATCGATGAACACCCCGCAGAGCCGGTCGAGCTCTTCCAGCGTGAGCAGGTCGCGCTTGGGCAGGAAGTTCATCTCCTCCGACATGCAGTAGACGCAGCGCAGGTCGCAGCGGTCGGTCACGGAGATGCGCAGGTAGGTGATCGCCCGCTGGAACGGGTCGATCAGCGGCGCCGGCTGAACGTGGCTTTGATGGCCCATGCGGGACTCTGAAGGCGGCGATGCAGTTTCCGCGCGGCGATCGGATGACGAACCTAGCATGGATGCGCATATGATGGGACGCAGGCCCGTGGGCAAGCGCGTGCAGGGACGCAGACGCGCCACCGGCCTCAGAAGTTGCAAGGGAGTTCGACCGTGACCGAGGAACGCTGGCCGACCGAGATCCGGCTTTCGGGAGACAAGCGCGTGCTCAACATCGCCTTCGACGATGGTGGGCGCTACGCGCTGCCGGCGGAGTATCTGCGGGTGTCGAGCCCGTCGGCCGAGGTGCAGGGCCACTCGCCGGCCGAGCGCAAGGTGATCGGCGGCAAGCGCGCAGTCGCGATCCTCGAGATCCAGCCGGTCGGCAACTACGCGGTCAAGCTCGGCTTTGACGACATGCACGACACCGGCATCTTCGGCTGGGGCTACCTGCACGAGCTCGGCCGCGAGTACGACGCCCGCTGGTCGACCTACCTCAGCGAGCTGGCCGAGCGCGGCCTGGACCGGGAGACCGCGAAGGTCGCCCCGATCAAGGGGGGCTCCCCCAAGGACGCCGGCGCGAAGAGCGGATGCGGCGGCGGCGGGTGCCACTGAGACCCGCCAGCGAAACGAGAAAGGCCGGCGTCTCCGCCGGCCTTTCTCGTTCTGCAACCGTCCCGTTCCGGACCGGCGATCGGCCGATCAGCGCTGGACGATGACCTTCGTGCCGACCTTGGCGCGGGTGTAGAGGTCGATCACGTCCTCGTTGGCCATGCGGATGCAGCCCGAGGACACGGCGGTGCCGATGGTCTCCGGCTCGTTCGAGCCGTGGATGCGGTAGATCGAGCCGCCGAGATACATCGCGCGGGCGCCGAGCGGGTTCTCGATGCCGCCCTTCATGAAGCGCGGCAGGTCGGGGCGGCGGCGCAGCATGGTCGCCGGCGGGCGCCAATCCGGCCATTCCTTCTTCATCGTGATGTTCTGCACGCCGCCCCAGGTGAAGCCGGGACGGCCGACGCCGACGCCGTAGCGCAGAGCCTCGCCGTTGCCGAGGATGTAGTACAGGCGGCGCTCGGCGGTGGAGACGACGATGGTGCCGGCCGAGTACGGGCCGTTATAGGCCACGGTCTCGCGCGGAACCGCCGACATCTGCGGGACGGCGGAGGCCATCGGGTCGGCTGCGTTGAGCGAAGCGTTGGCCGTCGGGACCGCCACGGCCTGGACCGCCTGCGGGCGCACGCGCACCGACAGCGCGTTGTCCAGCGGCTGACGGGTCAACGGGTCGATCTCGTAGGCGAGTGCAGGCGCCGCCCAGGCGGCAGCCGCACAGACGAGCCCGATCAGGGCGAAGTTACGACGCATCAAGGCCTCTCAAAAGGCAGGCGAAAATTGTGGAGAACGCGGTGGACGACGCTTCGGCACGATGCCGTGCCAAGTCTCGCCAAGGGGTAAACGAGCGCGGCCCAAAGCCAAGCCTGAAACCGCGCCGCACCATGGTTCGCGTCGCGCCGTGACACGGTGGCAACACTGTGGCAGCTTTGCCGTATCGGAGCGAGAACGTGGCCGGGTCGCGCGCTGTGGATAACGAACGCTGAAACATCTTTTGCCGGCAGCTGCCGAATACGGCGACGGTGCGGCGGGATCGAGATGAGGACCTGCCGCGACGTGACGCGAACCGATCGTCATCCGGTCGAGCGCTGTCCTAGCCGCGACATCGCGCGGGCTTTGTAGTCTATTCGGCACCATGCCCCGATACGGATGCCTGCCGCACCGGATAGGAGATCGTCGCCCGTATCCTGAGACCACGGGCCACCTTCCGAAGCGCGTTCCTCAAGATCGAGGACGCGCTTTTTCCTTTTGGAGGGCTCGACCGCTGGCTCAGCGCGACTCGACCAGCACCGGCAGGCCGCCCTTCGGCTGCAGGCTGATCGCGCCGAACGGCACCACCGGCGCGTCGGAGGCGAGGCGGAAGCGGAAGCGGCGCCCGAGCACGGCGATCACGACCAGCATCTGCGTCAGCGCGAAGGATGCCCCGACGCAGACCCGCGGGCCGGTCGCGAACGGCAGGTAGGCGAGCCGCGGGCGGCCGACGCCGTTGCCTTCCGTGAAGCGCTCGGGATCGAACAGGTCGGGATCGCGCCAGAGCTTTCGGTGCCGGTGCACGATCCACGGCATCACGGCGATGATCGCGCCGCGCCGGACCCGGTGGCCGCCGACGACGTCGCGAGCCGCGGCCTGCCGCAGGATGGCGGGGATCGGCGGATACAGCCGCATCACCTCGTCGAGCACGCGGCGGGTATAGGGCAGCTTGTCCAAGGCGTCGGGGGTCGCGACGCCGTCGGGCATCGCCGCGTCGAGCTCGGCATGGAAGCGCGCCTCGACGGTGGGATGCAGGGCGAGGAGGTACCAGATCCAGGTCAGCGCTCGCACGGAGGCCGCGCCGCCGGCGATCAGGCTCGCGGCCTCGTCGCGCACCTCCGCATCCGGCAGGCCTTCGCCGGTCTGCCGGTCGCGCCCGTGGGCGAGGCGCCACAACAGGTCGTGCGGGCCGGCGTAGTCCGGCCCTCGCCGTGCGGCGATCATCGCGTGCAGGTCGGCGTCGAGCAGCGGCAGAGCCGGGTCGCGGCGGCGGTGGACGAGGCGGTCCGCGAGCCAAGGCGGCTTCGGGATCAGGTCGATCAGCCGCGGCTTGTGCGGCACCTTCGAAAGCCAGCGCAGGATCGGCAACCCGGCAGGATCGCCGCCGGTGACCACCTGGTTCCACAGCAGCGTCGAGAGGCTTCCGACCGAGCGCTCGATATCGACCGGCGCGGTCGAGCCCTCGGCCTCGACCGCGTCGGCGATGCGGCCGGCCAGTTCCAGCATCGCCGGGATGTCGGGACGGATCGAGCGCGGATCGATCGTCGGCGTCGCGACGCGGCGGTGCCGCCGCCAGACCTCGCCCTCGCTCGCCAGGGTGCCGGTGCGCAGATCGGTCTCGAACAGGCGGCGGATCGAGGTCACGCGGGGATAGTTGTCGAACCGGTCGATCAGCACGTGACGGATCGCGTCAGGATCGCTGACGAAGAGGACCTGCTGGCTCCAGTAGTTGCGCGGGACGATCAGGCGCTCGAACAGCTCGGCGTCGCAGGCCGCGAGCGAGTTGGTCGCGGCGGTCCTCAGGAAGGTCCAGGTCGGCAGCCGCCGGGCCGGACGCGGCGGCATGCCGGGAATCGGCGGATCGCCGGCCGCCGAAGCCGCCCGTTCCGCCACGTCGTCCGATACGCCGACCGCCATGGAACCCCGACCCGATTTCCGGGCCGGATGCTGCCGGACCGCCTCGCCTCGCCCCGAGACGGACCTCCCATGCCGATCCGACAGTCGCGGCACAAGGCCTGATGCCGCGAGGCACCTACCGGTCCGGGTGTTCCGGTCAGGCGGCGTCGAGGCCGAGATCGATGATCGCGGCGCTGTGGGTGATCCAGCCGCAGGAGATCAGGTCGACCCCCGACGCCGCCACCGCGCCGATGGTCGCCGCGGTGATCCGGCCCGAGGCTTCCGAAAGCGCACGCCCGTCGATCATCGCCACCGCCCGGGTGAGCTGCTCCGGGTTCATGTTGTCGAGGAGCACCGCGTCGGCGCCGACCGAAAGCGCCTCCTGCAGCTGGTCGAGCGTGTCGACCTCGACCTCGATCTTGACGAGGTGCCCTGCCCGGGCGCGCGCCCGCTCGATCGCCGGGACGATGCCGCCGGCCACCGCCACGTGGTTGTCCTTGATCAACACCGCGTCGTCGAGGCCGAAGCGGTGATTCGAGCCGCCGCCGGCGCGCACCGCGTGCTTCTCCAGCGTGCGCAGGCCCGGCGTGGTCTTGCGGGTACAGACGATTGAGGCCTTGCCGTGCGGCCGCGCCGCCTCGACGAGCCCTGCCGTGGCGGTCGCGACGCCCGACATCCGGCAGAGCAGGTTCAGCGCGACGCGCTCGGCGGTAAGGATCGCGCGGGCCGGCCCCGAGAGCCGGATCACCACGTCGCCGGGCGCGACGCGGGCGCCGTCGCCGCGCTCGACCACGGCCCGCACCGCCGGATCGATCAGGGCGAAGGCGATCACCGCGGCGTCGACGCCGGAGATCACGCCGTCCTGGCGGGCGGCGATGACGCCGTCCAGGCGTGCGTCCGGCGGCACGATCGCATCGGTGGTGATGTCTCCGGCGCGGCCGAGATCCTCGAGCAGCGCGGCGCGGACGATCGGCTCCACGAGGAGCCGCGGCAGGGGCAGGATATCGCTCATCGGGCCAACGCCTCGTCGGTGCGCGCGGGTTCGGATGGGGCCGCGCCGGGGCTGCGCAGCGTCGCCTCGGTGTGCCGGGCCGGCGCGGCGTGCGGATGGTCGCTGCGCCAGTGGCCGCCGCGGCTCTCGCAGCGACCGAGTGCCGCCTGCGCCATCATCAGGGCGGTGAGCCCGGCGTCGCAGCCCGTTTCGGCCAAGCGCGACAGGCCGTCGACGGCGATCTGCAGGCCGGCCGCGTCGCGGACCACGCCGACATGGCGCTCCATGATCGCCCGGATCGCCGGCAGGTCGCTCGATGCGCGCGCGGTGCGGATCTCGGGCAGGACGGCGGCCGGAGGCATCGCGTCGAAGGCGTCGGCGATGAAGCCGGAGAAGGCCAGCGCCTCGAGCAGCGAGTTGCTGGCGAGCCGGTTCGCGCCGTGCAGGCCGGTCGAGGCGACCTCGCCGTTGGCGTAGAGGCCGGGAACGCTCGACGCGCCGGTGCCGTCCACCTGGATGCCGCCCATGTGGTAGTGCGCGGCCGGCCGCACCGGGATCGCCTGCCGCGCCGGATCGATGCCGGCCGTCGCGCACAGGCCCGCGACGGTGGGGAAGCGCGTCGGCATCGCCGCGCCGAGCGCCCCGCGGGTGTCGAGGTAGACCGTGCGGCCCCGCGCCAGGGCCTGGAAGATGCCGCGGGCGACGACGTCGCGCGGCGCGAGGTCGCCGCCGGCGATGCCGGCCATCACGGCGGCGCCGGTCTCGTCGACGAGCCGGGCGCCCTCCCCCCGCAGCGCCTCGGTGGCGAGCGGCATCGGGTCGGCGCCGACGGCGATCGCCGTCGGGTGGAACTGCACGAATTCGAGGTCGCGCATCACCGCGCCGGCCCGGGCCGCCAGCGCGAGGCCGCGGCCGGTGGCGCCGCGCGGGTTCGTGGTCGAGGCGTAGAGCGCGCCGACCCCGCCCGTGGCGAGCACGACGGCGCGGGCACGGATGCGGAAGCGCGCGCCGTCGCGCTCGCACACGACGCCGGCCGCCGCCCCGTTCTCGTCCTGAAGCAGGTCGTGGACCGAGGCGGTCACCACCTCGATGGAGGGCGTCGCGAACACCGCACGCACCAAGGTCTCGAGGACGCGCGCGCCGGTGGAGTCGCCGCCCGCCCGCACGATTCGGCGGCGGCCGTGAGCCGCCTCCAGGCCGAGCGCCAGAGCACCGTCGGCGTCGCGGTCGAACGGCGCGCCGAGCGAGACCAGCCAGTCGATCAGCCGCGGACCTTCCGCGGCCACCCGAAGGGCGACCGCAGGATCGGTGAGGCCGGCACCCGCAGCCTCGGTGTCGGCGGCATGGAGCGACGGGGCGTCGTCGGCGCCGATCGCGGCGGCGATGCCGCCCTGCGCCCAGCCGGTGGCGGTGCCGAGCCCGAGGGGCGCGGCGCTGACCAGCGTCACCGGCCGCGGCGCGAGCCGCAGGGCGACGCTCAGGCCCGCGACGCCGGCGCCGACGACGACGACGCGGTCGGCGGGGTTGCGCGAGAACGCGTTCATCGCGCACCCACCGCGAGCATGCGCTCCACCGCGGCGCGCGCCCGGTCGGCCAAAGCCGGGTCGACGACGACCTCGTGGGTCAGGGTCTCCAGGGCGTGCCGGATGTTCGACAGGCTCATCCGCTTCATGTGCGGGCACATGTTGCACGGCTTGATGAACTCGATGTCCGGGTTCGCGGCCGCGATGTTGTCGGCCATCGAGCACTCGGTCACGAGCACGACCTGCGCCGGGCGCTTCTCGGTGACGAAGTTCATCATCATCGCGGTCGAGCCCGAGAAGTCGGATTCGGCGACGACGTCCGGCGGGCATTCCGGGTGGGCGATGACGGTGACGCCGGGATAGCTCTCGCGCACCTCGCGGATGTCGGCTGGGGTGAAGCGCTCGTGCACCTCGCAATGCCCGGCCCAGGTGAGGATCTCGATCTCGGGCAGCACCGCCTGGACGTTCTGCGCCAGGAACTCGTCGGGGATCATCAGCACGCGCTTCACGCCGAGCGAGCGGATCACCTCGACGGCGTTGCCGGAGGTGCAGCACAGGTCGGACTCGGCCTTCACCGCCGCGGAGGTGTTGACGTAGGTCACGATCGGCACGCCGGGATACTTGGCGCGCAGGCCGCGCACGTCGGCGGCGGTGATCGAGTCGGCGAGCGAGCAGCCGGCGCCGAGGTCCGGGATCAGGACGGTCTTGCCCGGGTTCAGCAGCTTGGCCGTCTCGGCCATGAAGTGCACGCCGGCGAGCACGATCACGTCGGCCTTCACCGTCACCGCCTCGCGGGCGAGCGCCAGGCTGTCGCCGACGATGTCGGCCACCGTGTGGAAGATCTCCGGCGCCTGATAGTTGTGCGCCAGGATCACGGCGTTGCGCTCGCGCTTGAGGCGGAGGATCGCCTCGATGTCGGGGGCGAGCGCCGGCCATTCGATCGCCGGGATGTGCCGGCTGACCCGGGCGTAGATCTCGGGCAGCGGCATCCCTGCCGGAACGGCGCGGGGGGCGGAGACGGGAAACGCGGTCGACGCCATGGCGCCCTCCATTATGCTCAGTTTGAGCATTGTGCCGCCTAAGTTAGGCGCGCCGGATCGCCGTGTCTAGATATGCTGAGACTGAGCATAACGGTTTTGCGACGCACCCTGCGCGATGCGTCGCACAACGCCGTCGCCCCGGTCCGAGGCTCGCGCGCTTCCGGCGTGATGGGCTCGTGCAGGACAGGTTGGTCGTCCTGTCCGGGATGCGGAATTTTTGACCAGGACGCGGGCCGTGGGAGGACCGACGCCTCGCCGCGATGAGGCAGCAATGCCTAGATCGCCGCAGGCCGAAACCGCTCAAAGATAACCTATGTTGCTGCGGCACCCGATCGATTGCGCGACATCGCGAGCCGGTGCCGAGGCGCCATCGGAACTCCAGCTGCGCGGGGCACGATGCTCATCACCACGGAAGACAGCAATGGCTCCTCGGACTCCCTGTCCGTCGCGGCGCCGAAACTGTCCGATGCGATCCGCATCCATCTCGGTGAGCATCTTCGAACCACGTATGCCGCCTCGATGCAGGCCCCGCCGCCGTCCCATCTCGGCGATCTGCTGGCGCGCCTCGAAGTTGTTCTTGCCGACGCGCAGGGGCGCGACGACGCGGCGTTCAAGGCCGGCCTGCTCGAAGCCGCCACCAGCCTGCACAGCTTCGCCATCTCGCTGACCCGCAACCCCTCGGCGGCCGACGATCTCGTGCAGGACACGATGCTGCGCGCGTGGCGCAGCCGCGGCAGCTTCAAGGTCGGGACCAACCTCGGCGCCTGGCTGTTCACCATCATGCGCAACGCCTTCTACAGCGTCCACCGCAAGCACGCCCGCGAGGTCGCCGACAGCGACGGCGATCACGCCGCGCGCCTGACGAGCCTGCCCGAGCAGGGCGGCCACCTCGATCTTCAGGACGTGCAGGCCGCGCTCGGGCGCCTGTCGCCGCCGATGCGCGAGGCGCTGATCCTCGTCGCCGTCGAGAACGTGTCGTACGAAGAGGCGGCGACGATCCTCAAGTGCCGGATCGGCACCGTGAAGAGCCGCGTGTGGCGCGCCCGCGACCAACTCGCGCACATGCTCGGCTATACCGGCGCCGAGGTCGGCGCCGACCACCTCACGCTCTCGGCGATCGGCGAAGGCGGCCTCGCCGCCGGTGCCTGAGCGGACCGTGCCTTCGCGGGCGCGACCTGCCCCTTCGCGGGCGCGACCTGCGTCGTCGAGCGCGAGCGGCAGCACCAAGGTCGAGAGCGATCCCTGAAGCCGGCAGCGCGCTGCGTCCGGGTCGTCGAACCATGCCGCCGCACCGCGCGCCGATCGCGATCACATTCTTTATCCAACCGCGCCGATCCGGCGCAGTCTGGAACGGATCGAATCAATCCGTCTGGCGTTCCCGTTGCAATACCGCCCTGCGGGCACGCACTTCGCCCGCACCACAGCCGCCGGCACCACCGGTCGCACGGGACAGCGAGCATGACGGACAAGACACGAGACGGCGCCTTCGCGCTGACGCGGCGGACGCTGATGGAGAGCTGCGCCGTCGCGGCGGCCGCCACCGGCTTCGGCCTGCCGGCAAAGCCGGCCTTCGCGGACGCACCGGGCGATCCGGCGCCGCAGATGCTGTCGGTCCGCCTGACGGTGAACGGCACCGAGCACGACCTCACCCTCGACACGCGCACCACCCTGCTCGACGCGCTGCGCGAGCATCTCGACCTCAACGGCTCGAAGAAGGGCTGCGACCACGGCCAATGCGGCGCGTGCACGGTGCTGGTGGATGGGCGCCGGATCAATTCCTGCCTGACGCTCGCCGCGATGCACGATGGCGACGCGATCACCACGATCGAAGGCTTGGGCACCGAGGAGCAGCTCCACCCGATCCAGGCGGCGTTCCTTCAGCATGACGGGTTCCAGTGCGGCTACTGCACGCCGGGCCAGATCTGCTCCAGCGTCGGCATGCTGGCGGAAGTCAAGGCGGGCTGGCCGAGCCACGTCACCGAAGACCTCGTCGGCAAGGCGGCGTTCACCGATGCCGAGATCCGCGAGCGGATGAGCGGCAACCTGTGCCGCTGCAGCGCCTACCCGAACATCGTCGCGGCGATCCGCGACGTCGCCGGCACCGAACTCTAGAGGCGCGCGCGATGAAAGCCTTCACCTACGAGCGGCCTTCCACCGTCCGCGACGCGGCGCGGCTCGCGGCGGACCGGCCGAATGCCAAGTTCATCGCCGGCGGCACCAACCTGCTCGACCTGATGAAGCTCCAGGTCGAGACGCCGGCGACCCTGATCGACGTCAACCGGCTGCCCCTCGACAAGGTCGAGGCCACGCCGGAGGGCGGCCTGCGCATCGGCGCGCTCGTGCGCAACTCCGATCTCGCCGCCGACCCGCGGGTGCGGAAGGATTACGCGGTGCTGAGCAAGGCCCTGCTCGCGGGCGCTTCGGGGCAGCTGCGCAACAAGGCCACGACCGCCGGAAACCTGCTCCAGCGCACGCGGTGCTACTATTTCTACGACACGTCGAAACCCTGCAACAAGCGCGAGCCAGGCTCGGGCTGCTCGGCGATCGGCGGGTTCAACCGCATCATGGCGGTGCTCGGCACCAGCGATGCCTGCATCGCCACCAACCCCTCCGACATGAATGTCGCGATGCGGGTCCTCGATGCCAGCGTCGAGACGCTGTCGCCGAACGGCGCGACCCGCGCGATCCCGATGGCACAGTTCCACCGCCTGCCGGGCGACACCCCGCAGATCGAGACCGCCCTGCAGCCGGGCGAGATCATCACGGCCGTGACGCTGCCGAAGCCCGTCGAGGGCCTGCACGTGTATCGCAAGGTGCGCGACCGCGCCTCCTACGCCTTCGCCACGGTCTCGATCGCGGCCGTCATCGGCAAGGCGGACGGCAAGATCACGCAGGCGCGGATGGCCTTCGGCGGCCTCGCGCACAAGCCGTGGCGGGTCGAGGCGGCCGAGGCCGTGCTCGCCAGGGGCGGTAGCGCCGACGACGCTGCGGATGCGGTCCTGGACGGCGCCCGCGGCTACGGCACCAACGACTTCAAGATCCCGCTGACCCGGCGGACGCTCCGCGCGGTGGTGACTGACGCCACCCGGACCTGACCGTCCACGCTTTCAGGATGAATGCCATGGAGATGAATCAACCGGTCGGGAAGACGCCGCTCGACGACAGGCCCGACGGCCTCGTCGGACGGCCGATCGACCGCATCGACGGCCGCCTCAAGGTGATGGGCCGCGCGCCCTATGCCTACGAGACCCGAGAAGTGAAGAACCCGGCCTACGGCTTCATCGTCGGCGCGACGATCGCCGCCGGCACGATCCGCTCGATCGATACCGCCGCCGCCGCGAAGGCACCCGGCGTCATCCACGTGATGACCCACGAGAACGTGCCCGAGCAAGGGGAGAAGAAGGAGCAGGTCTGGCCGCAGCTCGCCGGGACGAACATCGGGTTCTTCGATCAGCCGGTGGCCTTCGTCGTGGCCGAGACCTTCGAGCAGGCGCGCGCCGCGGCCAAGCTGGTGAAGGTCGCCTACGACCTTCGGGCCCCGAAAGCCTCGCTGCGGGCGGCGCTGCCCCAGGCGGTCGAGCCGAAGAAGCAGCAGACCGACCCGGATTCGAAGCTCGGCGACTTCGACGGTGCCTTCGCCGCGGCCCCGGTCAAGCTCGACGTCGAGTACACGACGCCGACGCAGATCCACGCGCAGATGGAGCCGCACGCGACGATCGCCTCGTGGGAGGGCGACAAGGTCGTGCTCTACACCGCCAACCAGATGCTGAACCGCGGGCAGAAGTCGCTCGCTTCGGTGCTGAAGCTGCCGGTCAAGAACGTGCGTCTGGTGAGCCATTACATCGGCGGCGGCTTCGGCTCGAAGCTGCAGCCGATGCCGGAGGCGACGCTCGCCGCGCTGGCCTCCAAGGCGATCCAGCGCCCCGTGAAGGTGGCCCTGACCCGGCAGCAGGAATTCCACGTCGCGACCCACCGCACCGACACGATCCAGCGCATCCGGCTGGCCTCCGACCGTGACGGAAGGCTGACGGCCCTGTCCCACGAATCCTGGTCCGACACGGCACAGGGTGACGAGTTCTACGAGACCTCGGCCAACGTCACGCGCTCGCTCTATGCCGCGCCGAACCGCATCACGCGCCATCGCCTGGCTAAGCTCGACCTGCCGATCGCGTCCTCGATGCGTGCGCCCGGCGAGGCCGTCGGCATGCTCGCCTTCGAATGCGCCATGGACGAGCTCGCCGAGCAGATCGGCCTCGACCCGATCGAGCTGCGAATCCGCAACGAGCCGACGCAGGACCCGGAGAAGCAGGTGCCGTTCACCGTGCGCCAGCTCGTGCCGTGCATGCGCGAGGGTGCCAAGCTGTTCGGATGGGACCGCCGCAAGGCGGCCGGCACGGTGCGCGACGGCAATTGGATGGTCGGCATGGGCATGTCGGCGGCGGCCCGCCTCAACCCGCTGATGCCGTCCGCGGCGTCGGTGAAGCTCGGCGCCGACGGATACCTGACCGTGCGGATGGCGATGACCGACATCGGCACCGGCACCTACACCATCCTCGCCCAGATCGCCGGCGAGATGATGGGTCTCCCGGTCGAGCGCATCCGCGTCGAGATCGGCGACACCGCCTATCCCGCGGCGGCCGGCTCCGGCGGATCGTTCGGCGCGGGCTCGGCCGGCTCGGCGCTCTACGTCGCCTGCGACAACCTGCGCAACAAGCTCGTGGCGGCGACCGACCTCAACCCGGACGGCGTCGTCTTCGCGGACGGGCGCGTCACCTCGGGCAACCGCTCCGAAGCCCTGGCCGACCTCGCCGGGTCGGGCGGCGTCGCGGCGGAGGGCGAGATCAAGCCCGGCGCGCTGAAGGAGAAGTTCTCTCACTACTCGTTCGGTGCGCACTTCGCCGAGGTCGGCGTCGACCGCGACACCGGCGAGATCCGTCTGAGGCGCATGCTCGGCGTCTTCACCGGCGGCCGCATCCTCAACGCCAAGACCGCCCGCAGCCAGGCGATCGGCGGGATGACCTTCGGCGTCGGCGCGGCGCTGATGGAGGATGCGGTGATCGACCCGCGCACCGCTACCTACGTCAACCACGATCTCGCCGAGTATCACGTGCCGGTCCACGCCGACATTCCTGCGATGGACGCGGTGTTCCTGCCGGAGCGCGACGACAAGGCCAACCCGCTCAAGAGCAAGGGGCTGGGCGAGCTCGGCATCTGCGGCGCCGGCGCGGCTTTGGCCAACGCCGTCTACAACGCCACCGGCATCCGCATCCGGGACTATCCGCTGACGCTGGACAAGGTGCTGAAGGGCTTCGAGGAGCAGGAAGGCCGCGCGCCGCGCCGGGCATGACGCCAGGGAGTGGTTGACGGCGGCCTCGCCCATGGACATCCCGCGATGTGCCAACATCCGGGAGCCACGCCATGGTGTCCGCCGACCGCCATCCCCCGAGCCGCTTCAACGCGGCGCGCTACTGCCTCGGCGAGAACGTGCGGGCACGGCCGGACAAGACCGCGCTGATCCTCGTCGGCGCGGGCGAGGCGGTCGAGACCCTCACCTTCGCCGAGGCCGACCGCGCCGTCCGCGGGATCGCGGCCGGGCTCCTGGCCCGCGGATTGCGCCGCGGCGACCGGGTGATGATCCGCATGGGCAACGAGGCCGACTATGTCCTCGTCTACTTCGCCGCGCTCGCCGCCGGCCTCGTCGCCCTCCCCTCGTCGCCGCAGCTGACGCCGGCCGAGGCAGCCTTCCTGATGGAGAACTCGGGTGCGGCGGCGGTCGCCGTCGGCGGCGGCTGCGTGGTCGATCCGGCGGCTCTCGGCGACCGCATCCTCCTCGATGCTGCGGCCATCGCCGCGATGAAGACCGAAGCGCCGCTCGCCGACTACGCGGACACCTCCGCCGACGACCCGGCGACCCTGGTCTACACCTCCGGCACCACCAGCCGACCGAAGGGCGTGCTGCACGCTCATCGCGCGGTCTACGGCCGCCGGCCGATGCTCGAGCACTGGCTCGGCCTTTCGGAAGCCGACACGATGCTGCACGCCGGCACGATGAACTGGACCTACACGCTCGGCGTCGGCATCACCGATCCGTGGTCCGTCGGCGCGACCGCCGCGCTGTACAACGGGCCGCGCGACCCGTCCGTCTGGCCCCGGCTGATCGCGCGCCATCGCGCCACGATCTTCGCCGCCGTGCCGAGCCTGTATCGCCAGATCCTCAAGTACGGCGACCCGGGCAGCCACGACCTGTCGAGCCTGCGCCACGGCTGCACCGCCGGCGAGGCGCTTCCCGCGGACGTGCTCGACGCCTGGACCGAAGCGACGGGAAAGCCGCTCTACGAGGCGCTCGGCATGAGCGAGATCTCGACCTACGTCTCGACCGGGCCGACGATCGCGCAGCGCCGCGGCTCGCCGGGCAAGCCCCAGCCGGGACGGCGCGTGGCGATCCTGCCGGTCGAGGGCGCACCCGAGCCGGTACCGGCCGGCGAGACCGGCTTGCTCGCGGTCCACCGCTCCGAGCCCGGCCTGATGCTCGGCTACTGGAACAGGCCCGACGAGGAGGCGCAGGTGCTGCGCGGCGACTGGTTCGCCGGCGGCGACCTCGCCCGGCTCGATGCCGACGGCTATCTCTGGTTCGCGGGTCGCAACGACGACCTGATGAACGCGATGGGCTACCGCGTCTCCCCGAACGAGGTCGAGGGCGCGCTGATCGCGCATCCGTCCGTCGCCGAAGCCGGGGTCGCCGAGCTGGCCGTGCGCGCCGACGTCTCGGTGATCTGCGGCTTCGTCGTGCTGCAGCCGGGCGCCGAGCCCGACGCGGACGCGCTGATCGCGTGGTGCGGCGAGCGCCTCGCGGCCTACAAGCGCCCGCGGGAGATCCGCTTCCTCGACGCCCTCCCCCGCACCGCCAACGGCAAGGTCCAGCGCAAGCGGCTCGCCGCGGCGGCCGGGGCTTGAGCCGCGTGTCCGCGATCCCGCCGAACGGCACGAGCACCCTGCCGATCTCCGTCTTCATCATCGCCCGCAACGAGGCGGACCGCATCGGCGCGACGATCCGTGCGGTGCGCGACCTGACCGACGACCTGGTGGTGGTCGATTCCGGCTCGACCGACGGGACGCAGGCGCTGGCGGCCTCCCTCGGCGCGCGGGTGATCCACAACGACTGGCCGGGCTACGGCCCGCAGAAGCGCTTCGCCGAGGACCAGTGCCGCCACGCCTGGCTCCTGAACCTCGACGCCGACGAGGTGGTGCCGCCCGATCTCGCCGCCAACATCCGCGCCTTGTTCGCCGCCGGCGAGCCCGAAACGCCCGCCTGGCGCATCGCCATCGCCGAGATCTTCCCCGGCGAGAGCCGCCCGCATCGCTGGGCCTACGCCCTGACGCCGGTGCGGCTCTACCGCAAGGATCGCGGGCGCTACTCGCCCTCCCCGGTCCACGACCGCGTGGCGCTCGAGCCCGGCGTCGAGCCCGGACGGCTCAAGGGGGTGATCCATCACTTCTCGGTGCGCTCGCTCGGCGACCAGCTCGACAAGCTCAACCGCTACTCCGACCAGCAGGCCGACGACCTCGAAGCCCGCGGCGTCGCGATCCCGAGCTGGCGCGTGTTCGTAGAGCTGCCCGGCAATTTCCTGAAGGCCTATTTCGGCCGCCGCCACTGCGTCCGCGGCGTCTACGGCTTCCTCACGGCGATGAACTACGCGATCTCGCGCCACCTGCGCATCGCCAAGCACTACGAACGCCGAAGGGCCTCCGCCACGCGCCAAGCCCGCGACCCGCTTGACCGCCCCGGCCCGACCTCTTAGAGCCGACGACGCTGGAGACGTGGCCGAGCGGCTGAAGGCACTCGTTTGCTAAATGAGCATACCCAGAAATGGGTATCGAGGGTTCGAATCCCTCCGTCTCCGCCATTTACCTGCGCAGATCGGTGGTGTGTGGTCCTCCGGGTTGTCGAACCCGTTGAGGTCGCTTCGTGTGTTCAGCCGACGTGGTCTTTGGGGGTAGGCAAGGACCGCCAAGGACACGCGTCGTGCTTGGGGCATCCGCTTGGGCACACTGATGCCCGGGCTGGACCTTGCCCGCGATCCACACACCCACCAGCAAGCAGGTCTCGACCCTGCCCCGCGGCCTGCACGGTGAAAGGGCGAACCTGTACCTCGCGGTGCGCCCCGGTCGAACCTTGCCGCGAGCACATGGGGGTGCACGTGACCACCCAGGGCCTTCGCGCGGCCTTTCGGACTTGGGCCGGCTCAGCCACGTTCCACAGGTGGAGTCGGCCGAGGAGGCCTTGGGTCATCTGGTCGACGACGCGACCGAGCGCGCCTACGATCGTAAGCCCTAGCTTGAGAAACGGCGCCGGCTGAGGGCGGATTGGGTGGACCATCTCGCCGGCTTGCTCACGCCGCAGAAGAATCCTTTCGTCATTTAGGGCGCCGCGGTCCCGCAGCAGGTGGTTGAGGAGATGCGGTCCCTCTGGGCGCGCTGATGAGGCTGAGGAGACCCGCTGCGCAGGGTACGACGGGGTCACGCCTTCTGGCCGTTCCACACGTCGAGACGCCGGGTCATCCCGTCGAAGCTTGGCAGCACGATGATGCGGTCTACCCATGCTCAAATAAACCGATAAATGTCGACAGCGATCGAGCCACGTTGGGCAATCGCGCCGCGTGCTGCCGAGCATCAGATCCCCGCGAACCGCGGCGCTTGGAGGCGCATCAGACCGAGAGCGGCCACAAGGTCGAAGCTGTCGGCGCGGGTGGAGCAACTCAGGCTTCGGGAGGATCTGTCGATGAAGCAACTGAGCATTCCTTCATCTCGGCATGCCTAGCAACAGTGATCCTGCACTGGGTAAAATCTCTTCCCGGGTCCGTGCGCTCGGCAGGAACTACAGACCCAGCACTTCAAGGCGCCGCATGACAATGACGTCCGCGCTCGCCGATGAAAAAGCAGGGGGTTTGGTACAAAGGCGCGCGCCGACGATCGAGCCCGAGACGGACCGTCGGGCTGATCGGTAAGTTGCTTCCGCGAGATTGCTGCTTGGCCACAAGGCCGAGGCGGCGGATCAATTGTCCCAGGATCGAAGCCCGCACACCAGGACCGTTACCACCACGGATCCTGCGATGATCAGGGACAGCGTGAGCTGATCCGTCGGATCGTCGGTGAAGGCTCTGGCCACCGCCGGACCGATCAAGGCGCAGCCGGCACCGCAGACGATCGCGACTGTCTTCGGGGTCATCGCGCACCTCCTCGGAGGCCGATCGCATGTCGCGATCACTGATCCTGTCGTCCACGCCCGCCCAGAAACGGGGGAGAACCTGAGCATGGGGGCGTGGACGGTCGATCCTCGGACCGACACAAAGGTAAGCCGGGGAGAGGTCTTTCGTTCAGCCCGGCGATCAGATGCCGCGGCCTCTCGGATCGTCAGTCATCTGAAGACAGACCGAGGCTGACTGCTACCGCCTTTGCCACCCGACTCCAGCGGTGGCCAGCGGCAGCGCCGACCGGGTGATTGTGCTGGGGACGCACGCGTCGTCGGGAGCGGCGGCGACTGTGTTCAACAATGCGCCTCCCAGAACGAGGCTCATGCCGCGCTAGGGAGAACACCGTAGGCATCAACCGGATAGTCCGGTGGCCGGCAGCAGGTACTGTTCCTCCCGTGCCGAAAGATTCAGGTCAGGAGATCGCGATGCGAGCAGTCGTTTATAATGGCCCGCGCGATGTTGCCGTGCAGAACGTTCCTGACGCGCAGGTCGAGCGGCCGACCGACGTGCTGGTGCGGATCACGAGCACCAACATCTGCGGCTCCGATCTGCACATGTATGAGGGCCGGACTGACTTTCCACGCGGCGGCGTGTTCGGGCACGAGAACCTCGGTCAGGTGGCCGAGGTGGGGGGCGCCGTCGATCGGGTGAAGGTCGGGGACTGGGTCGCCATCCCGTTCAACATCGGCTGCGGCTTCTGCAAGAACTGCGAACGCGGCTTGAGCGCGTTTTGCCTGACCACGGCGGATCGAAGCGTCGTACCGAACATGGCCGGCGCTGCGTACGGCTTCGCCGACATGGGCCCCTATCGCGGCGGGCAAGCCGACCTTTTGCGCGTTCCCTACGGCGACTACAATTGCCTGAAGCTGCCGCCGGACGCCGAGGAGCGGCAGAACGATTACGTGATGCTGGCCGACATCTTCCCGACCGGCTGGCATGCCACCGAGCTCGCCGGACTCCGTCCGGGCGAGTCGATCGTCATCTACGGGGCCGGGCCGGTCGGCCTCATGGCGGCCCACGCGGCGATGATCAAGGGCGCTTGCATGGTCATGGTCGTCGATCGCCATCCCGACCGCCTGCGCCTCGCAGGCTCGATCGGCGCTCTGCCCATCGACGATTCCAAGGGCTCCGCGGTCGACCAGGTCCTTCAGTTGACGAACGGCATCGGCGCCGACCGGGGCTGCGAGTGCGTCGGCTATCAAGCGCACGACCCGGAGGGCCACGAGCACCCCAACATGACGATGAACTACCTCGTGAGGTGTCCGTCGTCAGATGATTTGGGACATTCAGCGGTGTTCAGGAGCGGAGGCTCTGGTCCATCTGGAGTGAGAGGTTAGGCAGCCTGCGCGTGGTGGCGCAAGCGGCGATCCATCAGGGTCTGGCGCTTGATGCGTTCCCGCTCGGCCAGGATCCCTTCGCCGCGTCCGAAGTAGACGTCGGCGGGCGTGAGGTTGCTCAGGCTCTCA
>NZ_JAKSYQ010000168.1:0-6647 GCF_022829665.1 Methylobacterium sp. E-041
CCCGCACTGCTCACAGCGGAATGACAGGCGGGCGGCAGATATGGGCATCTGCCAGTGGTGCGCCTACGTGCCGTCGTTGCACGATGCGGAGCCCGCCGAGGCGGCCTGAAAACCAAAAAAGTAACACGCCAAAGCACGCAACGATTTTGCAGTGCAGCACGTTCGGCTGGTATGCCAAGCGTGACGCCCTACGAAATCACCATCCTCGCCGCTGGCATTCAGCGGACCTTGTTCGCACAAACCGAGCGGGAGGCGGCATTGATGGGCGAGTCGGTCCTTCGTCGTTTTGAGGGCAAGCTGGGTCTGATCGGCTTCTGGATTGATGCTCCCGATAAGGCTGCCCTCAAGCGCCTTGGCGCCTACCTGAGCAGCGTACTCACCGAAATGATGGGGACGGGCGAAGTGGTGGCGTAGGCGGCCTACACGGCAGAGGGCGTGCTGGCCAAGCCCTCTGCGGCCGTCAGTTTCGCTTTATCGAGAGCTTCTCTCGGTTGATCTGTCACGCCTACGGGATCGAGCGCCACCAGGGCTTCAAGCGCGAGCTCCATTCGCGCTGGCATCGCGTCATTCATGACAAGCGGAAACGCTTCTACCAGCGCACGACGAACACCCACCTTGAATGGTGTTTGATGACCTGAGCTAGAAAAATTGGTCCAAAGGGGCCCAATCACAGTCATAGCTCCCCAAGCCAGCTGTATACCAAGCATTGCGCAGTTTAAGCAAATCTAATAACCTCTCTCAACCCCACTACGGCGCATAGATTTTCTACTTCGTCTACGATCTCAAATCGCTGACCATCTATCAATTTGCCTTCGCGAAGCCTTTCTGCGAGTAGATATCGCGCTGATGCGCGAGCTTCTTCTTTCGCCGCTTCAACGTTGGGAAGATCTGACCCGTCTGGATCTTCGACGAGATCGTCGCCATCACGCAGGTGAAGGTAGAAACGGGGCATCGAAGACCTCGATCTCTATGCGTCTACTTTCAAGCGTCGTCAGCGAGCGGGTCAACATCATCGGTTTGCTCAACCGGGTCACCTCGCACCGGCGTCAGCTCGACCGGTGGGAACAGCTCAGCCAATCCCTGAGCTACGCCGTAGAGGACAGGATCGGAGTCTGGGCCAGACAGGGGTACGCAGTGATCCCGATGTCTCATTTTGCGCTCTGCTACTGGTCTGGAACGAGGCCGGCGCAGGCCCCGTCAATTTTAAGTTGAGATGGCTAATTTGATCAAAAGATGGTTTATACGTAATTGGTTCCACGCCAACCGCATTAAAAAAATCAGCATAAAACAGCCCCTGAGAATTGCTGCGGCGCACACCTGCAAGCGCGGCATTGGCCCGGCTGTCATTGACTCACCAGACCTTTCACTATCTGGGCACTCTGGTGTCGCCGGTGCCGACCTCGCCCGGATCATGGATCAGTCAGGGCACCGAGACCCGCGGACCGTCGTTGGCTACATCCGGCGGGCGAACGCATTCAAGGAGCACTCGGAGAGCGGGTTTTTGTGAGCACGATCGGCAGCACGATCTATCAACTTGTCGAGCGCGACGCTTAAGACCAATCGTTCCGCCGACGATCAATAACAGCCATGATCGCGTTTAATGTACTGCCTAGTCGTATAGATGTTGCGCTAGGGTAAGATATATTACCTAGTGATACAGCTTCAAAAACTAGCTCCTCTTTGAAAACGTTATCAATGAGGATAGTTTCTATTTTTTGATATACAGGGTCAATGAATGCAACACCAAAGCCTTTCTCGTTCCGATGCGCTAAGCGGCATGTTCTAGGTACACGGCTAGTACCTATGGCCAAATCGAACTGATCCGGAACAATAGTATGCCGACTTGCGCTCACAAAGGCTCCCAAGGAGGAGATATCTGTGATATTGCAACGGATCGGGTTGCTGTCTAAAGGAATGAAAATTCGTGCAGATAGGTTGCATGATTGTCTTTCCACACGTCTGCGGCCAGGCATTTTATGCTCCCTTTGAGATATTTATTCTTTCTATATTTCACGGTACTATATGTGGGTTAAATTCTCCTAAATACAGGATATGCTCGATGAATTACGAAAGTAATATATGTTATAAACATATGATGTATTTATATAGCTTAAAAATCCAATTTTTACAATAATACACTCAATGTAGATCTCTACTGTTCCAGCAAGCACAGGACGCTCGATGCTCACATTCACCTCGATCATGATCCGCAGCATCTCCGCTGCAGCGATCGTGGACGGTCGTGCTGTCTGGCGGATGGGGGCGGTGCGATCTCATCTCGAACGGTCTGTACGGGGCGATCTGAGGTTCCTTGGACGTACCGCAGCGCGGTGCAGGTCGCGCGGGCGGATAAGCGCTACGTCGCAAAGGGGCTGGACCGGAGCCGGCTTGACGCGACCGGGCGGATGGTCGGCGCAGACGATGCGCACTAGGCGCGTCTCCGCGTTCCAGGCCGGCACAACGCTACTGCGGCAAAGCGGGCCTAGTCAGGTGTCCGGTATGAGGTGCCTTCTCCGGTGCCAGTGAGGCGTGCCTTGATCCAAGCCTGCGCCTCTTCGAGATCGGCAAAGATCGGCGCTCGATAATCATCGACGCGGCCAAAGCCTGCCTCTAGGAACCACTTGCCCCAGTTCTCGCCGTGCTGCTCGGACAGCTGTACCAGCACGGCCGCGAGGAACCCGTCGACGAAGACGAGTTGGCTCTCCTGGTCGTCGCTCCCCGTGGCGACCTGCACCGGTTGAAGTCGAAAATTCATGCTGCAGCGCGCGCCCCCAGATGTAGATAGTTCGGCTTGAACTCGGCCAATGTCCTGAGGCGTGGAAGGTCGAGGATCGTCATTCGACGCTGCCGGAGTTTGATCAGTCTCTCCCCGCGGAGTTCCTGCAGCGTGCGGTTGAGATGCACGATCGACATGCCGGTGGTGTCGGCAAGGCCGGCCTGTGTAACTGGCATGTCGTAGCTGTCGCCGTCGGCAAGGCTCACTGCCTGCATCCGGACCTGAAGCTCGCAGAACAGATGTGCGACCCGCTCCAGGGCTGAGCGGCAGCCGACGTTCACCAGCCACTCGCGCAGCGTCGCCTCGTCGACCAGCGTGCTCATCCGGAGCGCACGGGCGAGCTGGGGATGATGCTCCATCACTTCGGCGATCACCTGCGGCGGGATGCAGACCACCTTGCTAGCCGACAGCGTGGTAATCGCGTGGTCCATCGTGTCCAGCAAAGCCACATCGAGGTCGCAGAGGTCGCCGGGCACCAGGTAGGCCATGATCTGGCGGGTCCCGTTCGTTCGCACCTTGTGGCGGCAGGCCATCCCCTCCAGGACCAGGAAAACGCCCTTCGGCGCTTCACCCTCGCGGACGAGATCGGTCTGCGACGGGACGATGCGGGACGGGGCGCTGATCCGCTCCAGCAGGGCTTTGTCCGCGTCCGACAGGGACACGAAGCCCTCCAGCTTGCGTACGAGCGGGTTGCCCCTGCCTTCTGCAGCCTGGGCTGGCGGAGATGGTGGGGACGCTTCGGTGCTGGTGGATGCAGATCCGAAGAGGGCCAGTTCGTCCAGCAGCGCCACCACATCCGAGGGCAATGCCGGCTTGGTGAGCCAAGGCACACCGTGGAAGCCTGCCGCGCGGGGCTCAGTGGACTGGAAACCTGAGTGGACCACGATGGGAATGTCCCGTTGGCGCAGCGCGTGACCCAGGGGGATGCAGAAGCCGTCCCTGAGCTTGACGTCCAAGACTGCGAGCGCGGGGCTCTCCTGTTCCAGGGCAGCCAGAGCCTCAACGGTGGTCCCGAACGGCCCTAGGACGCGGTAGCCCGCCTGCTCCAGGGCATCGCTCATATCCGCGCCGATCATGGCATCGGCCTCGGCGAGGAGCACGAGGAGATGTCGGTCAGTGATGTTCACATTTGCTCCAGGAGGAAGAACCACCTGTCGCCCGAAGGGCGCAAGCTTGACGCCTAAGTTAGAAACATAAAGCGGGTTGCAGGTAAACGATCAAAACCGCTCGGTACGCTATCGTTCATTGCGAATGTACGGTACCGCGCATAACTTAAAACGGCGCAATAGCAGTCAACGGCATTGTAAATACGAAGTTCCTACACCATGCTTTGACCATCGCCTGCACGAGGTTCCGAGCGCAGACGGCTGGGAGACGGTGCGCTCTTGCTCCGAGACGGAGACAAGACCCCATGGCTCAGGTCCAACAATCTGCCGTGCACAATCGCCTGCTGAAGGCCATGACGGTCGAGGACTTCGCTCGGCTCCAGCCGCATCTGGAGCCTGTCGATTTGCAGGCGGGGCAGACCCTGACCAAGCCCAACGCCCGAACCGAGCACTTCCACTTCATGGAGACGGGCGTCGCCTCGATCACAGCTGAGGGCGCAAATGGCCGGGTGGAGGTCGGGATCATCGGCCGGGAGGGCCTGGTGGGCGCGACCCCCGTTCTCCTGGGCTCGGACCGGGCCCCATATGACCACTTCATTCAGGTACCGGGTGCCGGCCTGCGCATCGACGCCGCGGTCGTGAGCACGGCGGTGGATGAGAGCCCTGACCTGCGCAAACTGATGCTGCGCTACATCCTGACGGAGATGATCCAGACGCGGCAGACAGCCTTCGTCAACGGGAGCCAGGAGATCGAGGCACGCCTCGCTCGTTGGCTGCTGATGTGTCACGACCGCGTGGAGGGCGACGAGCTTCTGCTCAAGCATGAGTTCCTGTCGATGATGCTGGGGGTCCGGCGGGCCGGTGTGAGCCTGGCCATGCAGCAGCTCGAAGGCACCGGCTGCATCCGGGCCAGGCGCGGTCGCATCACCGTGTTGAACCGCAAGCTCCTAGAGGACATGGCGGATGGCGGTTACGGCACACCGGAGGCCGAGTATGCCCGTCTGATCGAAGGGGCGTGAGATGCCCCGTTACTACCTCAACCTTCGCTACGGTCAGAGGCTCGACAAGCTTGCGGTGGACCCGGAAGGGGACGAACTCGCCGATGACGAAGCGGCACGCCAGCTTGCGTTGCAGGCCGCGCGCGACCTGGTTGCTGGTTCACGCTCATTTGCCGTACGCGATTGGTTCGTCTGCTCGTTCGAGATTGAGGACGAGAAGGCCCGGCACGTCATGACGGTGCCGTTCAGCGACATCGTTCCTGAGGAAGACGGCGAGGACTAGGCCGGCTGTTCGTTCCCACAATCGGCGAGTTCACCGCCTACAATCGCACGAGGTACCAACCTTTGATGGGGATCTCGCTGCGAGGTCGTTCTACAGCGTGTCATGAGCAATGACCGCCCCCTCAAAGGCGATACCGATCTGATCGAGCGATCGAAGAGGCTCATCGCCGAGTCCGTAGCGATGCGCCGACAGATGCGAGAGATGCAGGATGCCGCCGACAAGGCGATGGCAACGAGACAGGCATCTCTCGCCAGATCTGCATATGAGCACCAGACCCACCCGTCTTTGCGAATTGGCTGAGCGCTGCCTCAGCCACACCTCAGCCAGCGAGGCGATCGGGGGATGATGCGATCGGTTCCACATTCGTTCGAGAGGCGCGAAAAACCCGCGCGGAGGTGCCGGCGGACTCTATCTGGAAGGAACCAGGAGCGCTGAAGGTCCTCAGGCTGTCTCGGCAGCCTTCTTCCGCCCGCGGGTCTTAGAAGCTGCCTCAGGCGCTTCTGAGATCTCGGAAGTCGCCTTCGTGCGCTTCTGGCCGAGGCCAAGCGAATGCGCCAGGGCCGAGCGCTGCGCCGAGTAGTTGGCGGTCGTCATCGGGTAATCGGCCGGCAGGCCGTATTTCGCCCGGTAGCTCTCGGGGGTAAGGCCCCGGATCGTCAGGTGCCTGCGCAGCGTCTTGTAAGATTTACCGTCCTCGAAGCTGATCAACGCATCCGGTGTGACCGACTTGCGGACCTGTGCCGGCGTCGGCTTCTCAACTTCAGGCGATACAGCTGGCACCTGACTGCCGAGGCCAGTGAGGGAAGCATGAACGCTAACGATCAAGTTCGGCAGCTCGCCAATTTGAACGTGGTTATTCGCGATATAAGCCGAGACGATATCCGCGGTCATTGCCGTAAATTTGAACTCAACATATGCTGCCACTTCATCCGACATGAATTATCCTGCTTCAATAGATCGCTTTGACGCAGCTTAATCGGAATATAGTCGGACAACAAGTGAAGATGGAGTGCTCGGATCATTGACACAAGCCAACATCTGCAGGGCAGCATTTTGTTAAGGATAGTGGGTTAGGAGTTTTTAACGTTTGTGGGAATTGAGCGATGCGGGTTCTACTGATCGAGGATGATGCGTCGGTAGCGCAGAGCATCGAGCTGATGCTCAAGACGGCCGGGTTCAATCCCTTCGTCACCGATCTCGGTGAGGAGGGAGTCGATCTCGGCAAGCTCTACGATTACGACATCATCCTGCTCGACCTGAACCTGCCTGACATGTCGGGATATGAGGTGCTTCGCAGCCTTCGCCTCGCCAAGGTCAAGACCCCGATCCTGATCCTGTCGGGCATGGCCAGCATCGAGGACAAGGTGAAGGGCCTTGGCTTTGGCGCCGACGACTACCTTACCAAGCCGTTCCACAAGGACGAGCTCGTGACCCGCATCCAGGCGATTGTTCGGCGCTCACAGGGGCATGCCGAAGCCGTGGTT
>NZ_JAKSYQ010000169.1:0-5843 GCF_022829665.1 Methylobacterium sp. E-041
TTCACCAGAAGAGCTCGACCATGGACCGTCATGCGGGCATGCTGATGGGTGTTCATCCGGGGCGCTCGGTCAGGGTTGGTTGGCTTCGCAACCCCAGCCTCTCACCCCCGCCCCGGGTGAACAACCTTCATAGCTTCGACAACTAGACGTTGCAGCGAGCGAGGCCGGGGAACGTGTCGTCGCCCTCGACCTCGACCCGCAAGGCTCGCTCTCGGCCTGGGGCGAGGGCCGCGCCGCGGATGCGCCGGCTGTTGACCGGCTCGGACCTGATCGGCTCGGCGAGCTGCCTGCGATCCTCGCGGCCCTGAAATCCGAAGGCTTCACGCTCGCGATCCTCGACACGGCGGGCGTGTCCTCGACCGGCGGCAACCTCGCTATGCAAGCGGCTGACCTCGCCCTGGTCCCGGCTCGACCGTCCCGGCTCGACCTTCAAGCCACGATGCCGACGATTGAGACCCTGATGCGCCTAGGGATGCGCGAGCGGTTCGCCTTCGTCCTGAACCAATGCCCGGCCGGGCGATCGACGCGCGCGACGGAAGCCGCGAACGGCCTCGGGATTTTTGGCGTTCTGGCAGAGCCGGTGCTGACGCAGCGGGCCGACCATCAGGACGCGATTGCAGCGGGGCAGGGCGTCACCGAATTTGCGCCCGAGGGGAAGGCGGCCGACGAGATCCGCGCCCTTTGGGCCTGGGCTGATCGCAAGATGAAGGGCGGCAAGGCATGAGCAAGCGACCTTCCTTGATCGGTGGCCTTAGCCTCCCCGGCGCCTCGCCTGCCGCCCCTGTTCCTGACACGGCGGCGGAGGCCGAGCGCCCGCCCGTCGGCCGGAAGCCACGGCCCGACGTGGTGCATACGTCTGTCTACCTCCCGAAGGAGGTCCATCGGCGCCTGCGTGAGATCGCGTTCACCCGCGACGTGAAGGTGCACGATGTCATCATGGAGGGGATCGACGCGGCCTTGCAGCGGCACGGGCATCCGTCCGTCGATGCGTTAGAGCCGGAACGGAAACGGTAGGCGTAGCGCCGTCGCATGAAAGCGCTTTGACGTTGTCACATGACAGCGCTGTAGCATTACAGCCTTTCAGCATTATAAGGTTGCGCGCGTCTTGGTACTCCGGCATGTTCTGCGAACGCAAGACAAGACACATTATCTTGCGTTGGGCGCTGCTATAGATGTCGTTGTCACGCCGACCGGGCAAAAAGGTACCGTCTGGAGCTTGACGGACCGTCTTAGCCGCTCACTCGGCGCAATCGAGATGTCAGGTCTCGTGACCAGGTTCGAGATTAAGCCCGAGCCGAGCGGGGGCTTGCGATCCGTCCCAACTTTTCACGCGACCCTCAGCGAGGCCATGACGGCCATCGCGAAGCACATGCAAGGTGCTTGCACGCTCGACAGCCAGGATTGGGATTGACCGGGATGTCGGGGCTGCCGGCCGTCGTCACAGCTATCGAAGCTGCAACGCCAACGCAGGCCGACGACGATGCGCAGATGGTCCGGCTTTGGCTTGCGCGGTCCGCGAGCCCGAACACGCGTCGGAACTATGAGCGGGAGGCGCGGCGCTTCCTGGCCCACGTCGGCAAGCCGCTGGGGCAAGTTCGGATCGGCGACCTACAGGATTACATCGCCGGCCGGCCGGGGTCGTCGGCAACGGTGGCGCTCGCGGCCTCGGCGCTCAAGAGCCTGTTCACGTTCGCCCAAGAGGTCGGGTTCCTCCGGTTCAACATCGGCGCGGCGGTGAAGGTGCCGCCAATCAAGAACACGCTCGCCGAGCGCATCATGTCGGAGGCCGACGCGCTGCTGATGATCCGGCAGGAACCGGACGTGCGAAACCGCGTGCTGCTGACGGTACTCTACGGCGGGGGACTGCGGATCTCGGAAGTGTGCGGCCTGCGCTGGCGCGACCTCTCGGCCCGCGATGAGGCCGTGCAGGCGACAATCTTCGGCAAGGGCGGCAAGACGCGAGCGGTCCTGCTGTCGGCTGCGACGTGGAAGGTGCTGGTAGCCCTCCGCAGCGAGGCCGGACCGGATGCCCCCGTATTCCTGTCACGGAAGGGCGGGGCGCTTGATCCAAGCGCGGTACACCGTGTGGTGAAGGCGGCGGTGACGCGGGCAGGGCTTCCAGCGGAGGTCTCGGCACACTGGCTCCGGCACGCTCACGCCTCGCACAGCCTGGACCGCGGCGCGCCAATTCACCTCGTGCAGGCGACGCTTGGACACGCCTCGGTCGCAATGACCGGGCGCTACCTTCACGCGCGGCCGTCCGAAAGCTCGGCGCGGTTCCTGGGAGTGTAGATCACGATGCGCTACCGCCTGAGCATTGCCATAACCCTCGCTCACTGCGGCAGGGTCGCAGTGGCTGAGCCCGCCCCTACAATCGAGCACCTCCTAACGGACGGATGGGAGATTGCTGGCTATGTCGGAAACTACGATGTCCGGACTTCGCTGATCCTGTTCAAAAAGAAGGACGTGAACCACCTCGTCCAATGCTCCACGCTGTTCGATGTTACCCGCAGCCAGCGTGTCGTCGTGAACTGCTACGAGCTTCGCTGACCTCATCAGCAGCTGAGCGCGGGGCCGATCTCGCCAGGATCATGGATCAGTCTGGGCACCGAGACCCGCGCACAGTCGTCGGCTACATCATACGCGCGAACGCCTTCAAGGGGCACTCGGGGAGCGAGTTCTTGTGAAGCCTGCTGCCGCCAGGTTGCCTTGGGAGCAACTTTCGACGTCTTTTCAACCTGAGATAATTTGTAAACGTCTAAGCTGCTATATAGGGACGCTTATAGCAATCTAGCCATATGTATGACGGCACATGATTGAAATTCATGGAAGATTTCTTCTAGAGACTGGCAGCAAAGCGACATGCGTTGCCATCATCTCGACAAGTGTGCGCGTCGAAGTAAGAAGGCGAGATGGGCTACCAGCAGTCCGCCTTGGCATGAAGGCGACGTGCTATCTTGATGCAATCGGCGTGGTGCCTGGGCGGATAAGCGAAGTAAGCTCCGCTGGGTTCACACTACTCGTTGAAGCCAGTGCAGAGCGCAAAGCGAGGATCGACGATCGCCTCGCTTGGCTTCGTGCTCACGCCAACGACACGGCCGATCAGCGGAATGATCCCCGGATCGTACCCACCCAGCGCGCTGTGAGCGTCACACTATCGAACGGTCAGATCGTCGGCGCAGAGATCGTTGATCTTTCGATGTCAGGTGTGGCCCTCGCGACGAACGAACGACCTGATCCTGGTTCAGCCGTGACCGTCGGAAAGCGGTTCGCCACTGTTGTCCGACACACTGCCGACGGGATCGCTGTTCGTTTCAAGCTTCCATACAGCCCAACGACCTTCAATGAACGCGTGGTCCTGTGATGGGACATCCAGAGATCGAGCGCCGCAGTGCGCCGCGCAAGCGAGTTCTGAAGGCGGCCAAGATCATCTTCCCCAACGGGGCGTCAGTGATGGACTGCGCAGTCCGAAACGTCTCGGACGTGGGGGCGAAGCTCACCCTGCCGTCAGCAATCGGGGTGCCGGAGGCGTTCACTCTGCTGATTGAGGCAGATGGGGTTCAACACGCCTGCAGGCTCATCCGTCGAGAGAACGAGGCGATCGGGGTTCAGTTCATTTCGACAACATTGAATTTTTGAAGCTCAGCAGCCCTTAAGCGAAAGGCATCAGTTCAGCTGCAAACTACCTCTTGGGCTTGTCGTCAAGCCGCTGAGATGAGCGTCGAGTTGATCCCGGATCTCGCGGGCCATCGCGAGATCAAGACGTAGACGTGCAGCTACAATGGGATCAGGCTGCACGCTACCATTCATGAGCACGGCCATCCGGTCCGTGAACAAGTTGAGCGCGACCGTCTGCCCGTTTAGGACGATACTGACAGCGCCTGTAATATGCCGAACGGGAACGTCATCAGGATCGGGCGTGGTATCGATTGGCATCCCTCGAAATCCTATAGAACTGAGAAACCACAATCGAGACGTCAGTTCCTACAATGCTCTGCGAGCCAGCCGGCGCACTTAAATAGCATTCGCAGAATTATATATCTAAGTTAATTAAAAGTAAAAATATAGGTCAGGTTGCGTGCTTTCCGTTCGCCCAGTGACGTTGCTTCGATATGGAGCCATCTCACGTTGTGCCTGCCCAACAGCACAACTCAGGCATGTCCCATTTTTTAACGGGATATCCATTCGGAGCAAATCTAGGTGTCCTGTTTGCCGAACAAACGCGAACTGCCCCTTCTGGCACGACCGGGACTGGCATGGGGACCACCGGCACCGGTGGTTCGACCACCGGCCAGCCGAAGGAACTCGCTACCCCAGGTGGCGCGAATGCCGGTGGCGGTACGGGCTCCACGCCAATGACGGCCCCGGGAGCGAATGGGATGAGCACAGGGACCGGTGCGCCGGGTGCTGGCACTTCGGGCGCCACCACCCCGTCGACAGGCGCGGCCGGAGCACGCTGAGCGTCAGACAGATCAACGACACGGAGGAACGCCTATGCCCGACGAAGAAAAGCCCAAGGATGCCGCCACGCACACCGCTCAGTTGAAGGGTCCTGCCCCAAAAATCGAGGGAAGCCACACGGAGGAGACCGTCGATCCGGCGGAACGCCTTCCGGAAGACCCCGAAGAGCAGAACGACCTGGCTTAGCCCCTACGACGGTTCGGCCCCGCTCCGATCTGCTCACGGAGCGGGGGAACCCCGGATCTCACCAGCTAGGCCGATACGCAACTTGGCTCTGTTGAAGGCTCGGCACCGAAACGAACGCTAGGGCGGGCCGGAACGGGCCGCTGAGCGGCGTCAGGCCGCCTGGGCGACATTCCTACGGCCGCGGACCTTCGGGGCTGCCTCTGAGGCTGCTACCGCCTTGGGCTTCCGACCACGGGCTTAGGCGCCTCGGAGATCGTTCCTCCCGTCTCAGCAGCCTAAGCAGCTGCCTTGCGCTGCAACTGGCCGAGGCTGAGTGAACGCGCCAGCTCGGACCGCTTGGCGGAGTAGGCGGCCGATACAATGGGGTAGTCAGACGGCAGGCCGTACTTCGCACGGTAGCTCTCCGGTGTGAGCCCGCGAAGCGTGAGGTGGCGCTTCATCGTCTTGTATGTCTTGCCATCCTCGAAGCTGACCATGCCGTCCGGGGTGACCGACTTGCGGATCTGGGCGGGCGTCGGCATCTCGGGGACAGCAGTCTCAGCCTTGGCTCCGTTGCCGAGACCAGTGATGGCGGCATGCACGCTGGTGATCAGCGCCGGCAGTTCGCTGACCGGAACGTTGTTGTTCGAGACGAAGGCGGCGACGAGGTCGGCCGCCATCTCGAATTCGTCACGTCCTGAAACGAGCATCGCACCACCGGTCATTTTATCACCCTTAAATACCTGTCACTCCGCATAACAACTTACCAGATTAGGCGTCAAGGTTCTGTTAGGGATATCGCATTAGGAGTTTTTTAGATTTTTAGGGGTTCGACGATGCGGGTTCTGTTGGTCGAGGATGATGCGTCGGTCGCGGAGAGCATCGAACTGATGCTCAAATCCGAGCGGTTTGTGACATACACCACCGACCTCGGTGAGGAAGGTGTCGATCTCGGCAAGCTCTACGATTACGACATCATCCTGCTCGACCTGAACCTGCCTGACATGTCTGGCTATGACGTGCTCAGGAAGCTCCGGGTCGCCAAGGTGAAGACCCCGATCCTGATCCTCTCAGGGATGGCCAGCATCGAGGACAAGGTGAAGGGCCTTGGCTTTGGCGCCGACGACTACCTTACCAAGCCGTTCCACAAGGACGAGCTCGTGACCCGCATCCAGGCGATTGTTCGGCGCTCACAGGGGCATGCCGAAGCCGTGGTT
>NZ_JAKSYQ010000174.1:0-16737 GCF_022829665.1 Methylobacterium sp. E-041
GATCGCCCCACTGAGAGCACCACCGGCGCTTGAGCGTCGGTTCGGGAACCTCGCCGGGAGCCGGGCCTACCGCCTTTACGTCCCGTCCGTTTACGACGGGCGGCCCGTGCCCCTCGTGGTGATGCTGCACGGCAGCTCCCAGACGCCGCGCGACTTCGCCATCGGGACCCGGATGGACGCGATGGCCGAGGAACAGGGGTTCCTCGTCGCCTACCCGGACCAGCCGAGGTCGGCCAACATCGCCAGGAGTTGGAACTGGTACAGGCCCGGCGACCAGCGGCGCGACCGGGGCGAGCCGTCGATCCTGGCCGGAATGACGCGCCGGATCATGCAGGACTTCGCCGTCGATCCCGCCAGAATCTATGTCTCGGGCCTCTCGTCCGGCGGGGCCGCCGCGGCGATCATGGCGCTGGCCTACCCGGATCTCTATGCCGCCGTCGGCATCCATTCCGGCTTGGCCGGAGGTTCGGCCAAGGGCGTCTCGTCCGCCTTCTCCGCGATGCGAAGGGGCGCCTTGATCCGTCCCATGAGGGCGACGCGGCCGCTGCCGACCATCGTGTTCCACGGTGACCGGGACAGGACCGTCTCCCCCGTCAACGGTGACCAGGCCATCGCACAGGCAAGGCCGGCCGGCGACCTGCGGACGTCGGTGAGCACGGGCCATGCCCCGAGCGGGATGGCCTACACGAAGACGGTGATGTCCACCCCGGCCGGCAATCAGGAAACGGAACAGTGGCTCCTTCATGGGGCGGGCCACGCCTGGGCCGGCGGCAGCCAGGTCGGCTCCTACACCGATCCGAAGGGGCCCGACGCCAGTCGCGAGATGCTGCGGTTCTTCATGTCCCACACAAGGGACGACGGTCCTCGTCGGCACTGACCGTTATGCGCTTACCGGCAGGCGTTCGATCCTCCCGATGCTCAACCCGGGCTCGCTTGCATACCCACGGCGGTGGCGGGGATCTCGATCCTTCGATCCATCCGGAGCATGCGCTCGATCCGGGCCGCGAGCGCGTCCAAGGCGAACGGCTTGATCATGATTTCCATGCCCGCCTCCATCCGGCCGTTCCTGACGGCGGCGCTCGCGGCGTAGCCCGTGAGGAAGAGAACCTTCAGTTCGGGACTGTGCGCCCTCGCCGCGTCGGCGAGTTGACGCCCGTTCATTCCGCCGGGAAGGCCGACGTCGGTCAGGAGGAGATCGATGCGGACGCGGGACTCGATGATCCGCAGTCCGGACTGCCCGTCCTCGGCCTCCAGCACGAAGTAGCCGAGCTCGGAGAGCACCTCGACGATCACCATCCTCACGGCGACCTCGTCCTCGACCACAAGCACGACCGTGCCCGCTTCGGCAGCCGCCGGACTGGTCACCGAGCCGGCCGGCTTCGCGACGTCCGCCGACCCGAGATGCCGCGGCAGGTAGATCGACACCACGGTGCCCTGGCCGGCCTCGCTATCCAGGAGGACGTGGCCGCCCGATTGCTGGACGAAGCCGTAGATCATCGAGAGGCCGAGGCCCGTGCCCTCACCGGTGGGCTTGGTCGTGAAGAACGGATCGAATGCACGGGCGATCACCTCCGGTGGCATGCCGGTGCCTTCGTCCGTGACGAAGAGGCCCATGTACTCGCCCGCCGGCATCTTCGACGTCGTGGGGTCTGCTCCGGGACGCGTATCCGGAACCGTCGCGTTCCGGGTCTCGATCATGAGGGGACCGCCATCGGGCATCGCGTCCCGAGCGTTGATGACCAGGTTGAGCAGCGCGTTTTCGAGCTGGTTCGGATCGCACAGCACCGGCCAAAGGTCGTCCGCCAGCCTGGTCTCGACCGCGATCCCCGGCCCGACCGTACGACTGAACAGGTCCTCCATGCCGCAGACCAACCGATTGACGTCGGTCGCCTTGGGATCGAGCGTCTGGCGCCGCGAGAAGGCGAGGAGCCGGTGGGTGAGCGCCGCGGCCCGCTCGACCGAGGTCATCGCGACGTCGACGTAGCGGTCGACCTCCGAGGCGCGGCCCTGCCTCAAGCGCGACCGGATCAGTTCCAGGCTACCGGAGATGCCGGCCAACAGGTTGTTGAAGTCGTGCGCCAGCCCTCCGGTCAACTGCCCGACGGCCTCCATCTTGAGCGATTGGCGCAGCGTCTCCTCGATCCGTCCGCGCTCCTCGGCCTCCGCGCGGAGCCTGTCGTTGGCTTCGGTCAGCGCGCGGGTGCGCTCGGCGACGCGCTGCTCAAGTGCGGTTCGCACACGCGCCTCGTCGTCCCGAACCTCGCCGGTGACGCGAATGCGGTCGACGGCACCCGCGAGCAGGTTGGCGTAGCTGCGCAGGAAGAGGGTATCGCTCTCGGTGAACTGGCGGGGAACGTGGCTGTCGATCTGGAGTATGCCGAACGGCGGCTTCCCGTGACCGCCGATGATGAGGACGTTGGCCACCGCCTTCACATCGTTGTCGATAAGGAACTGCGAGTATCGAAACCGCGTCTCCTTCGCGATGTCGGGCGAGATCATGGGCTCGCCGGTCCGCAACGCATGCCCTTCCGAGGTGTCGTGCTCTGCGGTGATGGTCGCCTTTCCGATGACGCCCTCCTTCCAGCCGACCCCCGCGCGCACGCGAAGGGTTTTCCCGTCCGGCTGGAGCTCGACGACCTTCGCGAGGTCGGTCCCGAGGGCCTGGCCCGCGAGGCGGCAGGCCTCAGTCAGGATCTCGTCGAGATCGTCGGATCGGAGGGCGAGTTCCCCGAAGCGCGCGAGCGTCGTCTGCTGGCGAAGAAGCTCCTGCAGGCCGTCCGTCTCGGTCGCGTTCAAGATCCTTCTCCACGGTGATCGACTTTGTCGTCCGACACGATCCCGATGACGGTCCAGGTTTCGTCGGCGTCGGCATTGTCAAAAGCGTTGATGATCGAATCTCCCACCGCGTGTTCCCGTGCCGGGTCGTAACCATTCCAGCGTTCATGGCTCGGCATCGGCCATTCGGACGGGCCATCCCGTTCCAAAAACTATCCGACCAGAACCACGGCCTTCTTGACGTAGGAGTCGTTCTGGAGGCTCTGGACGATGAAGTGTGCCACGTCGGCCCGCGGGATCAGGCCGTTCCGCCATGAGGTCGGCTCGTCGAGGACCTGGTATCGGCCGGTGGCGGCCCCACCGGTGAGGACGCCCGGCCGCACCAGCGTCCAATCCAGGCTGCTCTTCCGGATGCGGATTTCCTGCGCGTCCTTGTCGTCGTAGGCACGCCCGAACACGAGCCGGAACGGTACCCGCTGCAGGAGGCCGACCGCCTCCCGGCTGTCGCCCGTCCCGAAGCCGGTCACCGACATGAGGCGACGGACGCCGGCCTTCTCCATGGCGGGCACGAGCACGTTGGTCGCATCCGAGAACAAGCGCACCGGCCCGAACAGGTCTCGGAACGGGACCCCCAGCGCCTGGACCACGCCATCGACACCTACGAGCGCGGCCTCGACGTCGGCGACTTTTAGGGCGTCGCCCGTGAAGCGCTCCAGGTTAGCCCCGGACAGGTCGATCCTGGCGGCCGAGCGGGCGAAGGCACGCACGCGGTGCCCGGCCCCCAGGGCCGCCTTGACGGTTTCCAGGCCGATGCCGTTGCTGGCACCTATGACGAGAACGTGGGCCATGGGGCCTCCCGGGTGGCGACGACCGCAAGGGGGCACAGGGTGAGACCGCGCCATACCGATCAATTCAGATGCGGTCGGTTTCCGCCGTATCAGGCGTAACCCTGGTCCTCCCAGAGACCGCCCTTGCCTTCGCCAATCACAGCGAAGCCCTCGACCACCGCGATGCGCATCACGCCCGAAGGCGCTGGCGCACCCAACGGGTCGCGTCGTCGAGGTTCCCGAACGTCGGGGTACGGTGCACGCGGAGACGACCCAAGGCGACCTCGACGAACCAATCGCCGGCCTCCTCGTGATCGGTCATGGCGAGCTGGACCAGGACCGCGACCAGCATCCCGTTCGCCATCACCAGCATCCCATCCCGGTCGTCACTCCCGGTGTCCACGGCGATCGGCTGCATCGTGACAAGCGTCTCGACGTTGCCTCGCGCGGGCACGGCTAGCTTCCCTGCGATAGGTTGGCCCAGACGACGCTCCGCCGGTCGACCCAGCGCGCGCTCTTAAGATGAAGGTAGTTCGGGTTGAACTTGCAGAAATCCTTCAGGCGCTCCACGTCGAGAATCGTCATGACCCTGTTCTTCAGCGTGATCAGCCCCATGCCCCGCAGGTCGCGCAGGGTCCGGTTCACATGAACGTTGGAGAGACCCATCGTATCGGCGATGTCGGTCTGGGTGAACGGAAACTCGTAGCTGTTGTCCTTGCAGCGCCCCACGGCCTCAAGGCGTGCATGGAGTTCGCAGATCAGGTGGGCGATGCGCTCGTCGGCGGCGCGCACACCCATGTTGACCAGCCATTCCCGCAGGACGGCCTCGTCGACGAGGTTGCACCACCAGAACGCCCGCGTGATGAGCGGATAGTTCGCCGTGATCTCCTCGATGGCCTGACGCGGGATGTCCGCCACTTGGCACTTCGAGATCGTGCCGATGTTATGGTCCATCTGGTCAAGGATGAAGACGTTCAGGTCGCAGAAGTCGCCCGGGACGAGGTAGGCCATGATCTGGCGGCTGCCGTCTGCGAGGACCTTGTAGCGGCAGGCGAACCCATCGAGCACGAGGTGGACGTTGTCGGGCGGATCGCCTTCGCTCGCCAGGTCGACACGGGCCCCGACCTGACGAATTCGAGGCACCAACGCGTTCAGCGCCCGCAGGTCCTTGTCGGACAGCGTCTCGTAACTCTCCAACTTCCGGATCAGCGCATGTTGCATCAAGCCATTTCGTTTCAAAGTGCTATGTAACCATAGGTCGGTAAAACGACGCTGTGCAATCATAGGATGGTTTTCGCGCCGATTTCCGGTGCGTCCCCCTTTGATGCGGATGGGGCCCGGCGCATCTTGAGGGAAGTGGTCGAGGCACGGTGCCCCCCGTCCCGAGGATGACGGAACCGTGTCCCACCCCATTCAGGATCAGTGTCGGAACCATCTCCTCGCGGTTCTGACGCCGGATGATTTCGCCCTTCTGCAGCCTCACCTCGACGAGGTCCCCCTCGCCGTGGGCGAGATGCTAATCGCCGCCGACACACCGATCCCACGGGTGTGGTTCGTCGAGCGGGGCATCGTCTCTCTCATCGCCGCATCCGCGGACGCCGGCCAGATCGAGCTCGGGCTGGTCGGACGGGAGGGCATGGTCGGAGTGCCGGTGCTGCTCGGCGCCGGGCGGACACCGGACGAAGGCCGGGTCCAGATGGCGGGGATGGCCTGGTCGATGCCGGGCGGCAAGATGCGGGAGGCCCTGCGCGACAGTCCTGGTCTCCGCGATGGCCTGCTTCGCTACGCACAGGCCTCGAACGTCCAGGTCGCCTCGATGGCGCTTGCCAACGGCCGCTACGGGTTGGAGCGGCGTCTCGCGCGCTGGCTCCTGATGTGCCACGACCGCGTCGACGGCGACCTCCTCCCGACGACCCATCGGTTCCTCTCCCTGATGCTGGGGGTCAACCGCACCGGCCTGACGACGGCCGTCGCCACCCTTGAGCGCGCCGACGTCATCGGGACGCGGCGAGGCACCATCACGGTGCGAAGCCGAGCCGCGTTGCTCAGGCTCGCGGGCGACTCCTACGGGGTGGCGGAAGCCGAGTACGTGCGGCTCGTCGACGGCTAGGAAGACACGGAGGCGTGGGCCTTGCCGATCCGGTCCACGCTCAGGATGCCAGGTTGGCCCATGGCAGGCCGATGACGACCCTCAGACCTTCGACATCCCAATGGTGCGAGATCGTCCCGGCAAGCTGCCCCCGTACGGTTCGCTCGGTGAGCTTCGATCCGAAACCCTCATGGGACGGCGGCGTGCGGATAGGGGGACCGCCCCGTTCGGTCCAGACGAGGCTCATGTCGTTGCCGGCCCGTCGACAGTCGATGGTGACGGTACCACCCTCCTCGGACAGGGCACCGTGCTTGATCGCGTTCGTGGCCAACTCGTGGATGACGAGCGCCAGACCCGTCACCGATCCGTCGCCGACCGGGACGTCGTCCACCCCGCCGTGGATGAACCGACGCTCCTCGCCAACGTCGTCGTAGGGATCGAGCAACGCGGCCAGAAGCCCCTGCAGGGTCTGCTGCGGACGCGACGATCGCTCGTCCGGCGGGGCGACATGGAGATATTCGAGCGCCCGGCTCATGGCCGTGAAGCGGTTGCGCAGAGTTCCGGCGTAGGATTGGACGGATGGGAGGTTGCGCGCCGAAAGGGTGACGAGGCCGTTGACCAGGGCGAACATGTTCTTGAGGCGATGGCTGAGTTCCCGACCGCGAAGGTCGTGTCCGTCCTCGATCCGGCGCAATTGGGTCATGTCACGGGAGACGGCTAGGATGCCCACGAGCCGGCCGTCCACGTCGACGATGCGCGAGAGGACGACGTCCCAATACACCGTCCCGCCCTGGGCGGCGGCGCGCCACCCGTCGAAACGCGCGGTGCCGACCGTGGCCGCCACGGCCAAGGCGTCCGAGGCGACTTCGCGAACGACCACGGGCCACGACAGGGACCATGATCCGTCGCCGGCATCGGCGATGTCGTCGTCGCCGAGCATGCGACGGGCCATCGGGTTCCGGAGGCGGAGGTGACCCAGGTCGTCGATCACCTCGACGCAGTCCTGGCTCGCGGAAATGAGCTCGCGACCCAGGTTCCAGGCGTTCCACCGGTCGTAGGCCTTGTCCTTGGTCTCGCCCGAGGGAAGATCCAGACGATACGGACCGCTCGACGTTCCGGAAGACGGGGGGACGCCGGTCCGCAGGGGGACCACGTTCGAGGTCTGCACCCGGTCTATGCCCTGGGTCATGGCCTGATCCTACATGGCCTGTGAATGCTCGGGCCACATGCGATGATCCAGAGATACCGTGATGGAATCCTAATGGCATCATCATAGGATCGTATTTTTCGATTTGCCCGACCGGAACTGCCTTTGATCTCCCCGGATGGGGCTACCCATGTCATGTCCCCCTACGCCCACGATCCCACGAACCGCTGGACATGACGCGATCACGCCGGGTTCTCAATGGGGCATCCGTCCGGAACGCGGCTCGCCCAGGGGGCAGTGCCGCAGGGAGAAACAACGGTCCGCGCCGGAAGTTGTCCGTTTGGGTCTAGGATCGTGGGCCGACAGGGGGCGGTCTTGCGGGAGAAACACATCACGGCAGGGGTCAGGCCCGACCTGGAGGTTCTCCTGGCCGCGGTAGAGGGGTCCGGCGAGGCCATCCTGATCACCTGTGGCGAGCTCGAACACCCCGGGCCCCGCATCGAGTACGTCAATCCCGCCTTCACCCGCATGAGCGGATACGAGGCCGTCGAGGTCCTGGGCCGCAGCCCGCGCCTCCTCCAGGGACCGCTCACGGACCGGAGCGTCATCGACAGGATGCGCACGGCGCTCAACGCCGGCGAGGCGTTCCAGGGCGAAGCGATCAACCATCGCAAGGACGGCTCGACCTACGTCGTCGAATGGCTGATCACTCCCCTGCGTGACGGGGATGGCCGCATCACGCGGTGGATGTCGGCGCAACGGGACGTCACCGAACGTCGCGCCTCCGAGGACCGCCAGGCCATGCTGGTGCGCGAGCTCCACCATCGGGTGAAGAACACGCTTGCCACGGTCCAGGCCGTGCTCAACGCCACCCTGCGTTCCTCTCTCGGCCTGTCGGAGTTTCGGCAGGCCTTCTCCGGCCGTATCGCCTCCCTCGCCAAGACGCACGCGCTGATCACGGAGGACCATGTCCAGGTCGTCCCCTTCGAGGACCTGCTCCGCACGGAACTCGAAGCCTACGACAGGCCCGGCCTACGGCGTGTGACGCTGAGGGGACCCCGAGTGCTCCTTCCTTCGGAACTGGCGGTTCCGGTCGGGATGGCGCTGCACGAGATGACGACGAACGCCATCCGACACGGTGCGCTCGCCGATCCGGACGGCAGGGTTGCAGTGGACTGGTCCGTCGAGGAAGCTCCCGAGGGGTCCGTCCTGCACTGGACGTGGAACGAGCATGACGGAGCGCCCGTCGCGTTGCCGACGCGGGAAGGCTTCGGCTCGCAACTGCTCAATCGCGTCCTGACCCAGCAGGTCGGCGCCAAAGTCGACATCGCCTATGATCCGGACGGCCTCAGAATCGCCGTCGCGCTTCCGATGCCGGCGGCTCCAACGGGAGCCTAGGGCCGAGGATACAGGGTCGGCCTTCCAGGCTATGCACATCGGCGCACAGAACGCGGGTCCTAGGCCGGGATCTGGTCGAGGCTCGCGGTATCCTGCGCGACCACGCCGTTCTCCCGATGGCGGAACGCGCTCAAGGCTTGGTAGACCTGCAGTCGCGCCCGCATCACGGAGCCGAGCGGCCGATGTGCTGCGAGGCTGTAGGCAGGACGGAACGTCATCACCTCGTCGAAGTAGCGCACGCGATCCACTGAGTAGGCATCCTGCCGGGGCAGGCGCAGCGTGGCCACGGTGCGGTAAGGGCTGATCGAGACGGGCCAGTCGACCGAGGCGTCCTCGATGGGTTGGCTCTCGACGTTGGCCCAGAGCTGAGCCTTCAACTCGAACAACACTTCGTTCTCCCGGAAGAAGGCGACCGTGGCATGGCGGAAGCCGTCCTCGTCCTGATGCGGATCGAGCCGCCACTCGGACAGGGTGCGCTGGCTTTCCGTTACCGGCACGGCCCCGAGCTTGGCGACGTAGTCACCGTAGCGGACCGGCGCTTGGCTGAAGTAGCTGTCGGCAAGGGGATGGCTGTAGGGATGGCCGAAGAAGTCTGCCAGCGCGCTCTCGGTCCCGAAGGCATGGAGCGCCCGGTTGAGATTGCGCATGGTCGACGAGACCGCGCTCTTGACCCCTTCCGGCAGCCCGGTCGACTTGCCGATGACCGTGCCGTCGCGCAGGAAGCCGGCCGCCGTACCCGAGGGGAAGGTGGTCCCGGTCGCGAGCACGAAGTCCTGGGTATCGACGGCGTGGCCGGGCAGCTTCTCGCCGGGGACGTCGAACACCTTGATGGACATGCCGCGGTGGGTTGACACCCGGTCGCCCAGGGTCTCGCCCGGCCCCTGCGCGAAGCGGACGGCCACGGGGTGGGTGCCGGGCGTGGCGAACAACCCTTGGGCCAGTTCAGGCGGCAGGCCGGCGGCGATCGTCAACTCGCCCGTGACACAGGCCGAGCTCTTGGCGTGGCTGGCGCGTACGGCATGGTGCTCGCGGGCCTCGACGGTCTCCGATTGCTGCGTCATGCCCTTGATGATGCCCTCAATCGTCTTCTGCTCGTCCGCGGCGGGCGTCTCGATGTCGGGGGCGTATCGAAGGTAGGTCATGCGCTGCCTCGTAGGGTGCGGGGAAAGGAAACGGGCCGCAGCCGGAAAGAGCGCGGTCGATTCCAGGTGCAATGTGCTTTCGAAATCCGAAATCCTGCCTGGAAACCGATGCATGAGGTCATTCGGTACAAAGGACGGCCTGGCCCACCTTGAAGGCATCCCTACGCGCGTTGGTCGGGCCGACATAGGGAATGCAGGAGACAGCAGAGGAGACTTACCGAAGGGTCGTGGTCTCCCCATCCTGCAGGGGGCGATCCTCGCCGTGGGGCCCACCGACCGAGACGTGTGAGTTTAGGCGCCCAAGGTGCTCGAAGACATGCTCGAAGGCATTGGTGACGGCCAGCTCGAAGGAACCGTCGGCCTTGCCCTGTGCAGCCTTGAGCGCGCTGAGCAACGCATGATGCTTCTCAGTGTCGCTCGACATGATGTTCCTTTTTCTAGGACTGGGCTTCTTCCCAGCGAGCCAAGCTCCGATGGCGTATGGGGTTCCAGGCTTGGTCGGTGTCATCACGCCTACGTCATCAGGCGGGGCACGTAAGGAACGCCACGACACAGGTGTGGTTGCCCTGGTCGAGAACCTGCCCGTTTCATGGGCGGTCCGTTTCCCACACCAGGAACACCACATGATCGTTCGAACGAAGTCGCATGCGCTTGCCGCCCTGCTTGCCGGCACCGTACTCCTGACCGCTTCCGCGGCCTGGGCGCAGGCGCAGCCGACGATGAAGGATCATTTCGACGGTGCCGTCTCGACGGTGACCGGCTCACCGATGGCCAATCTCGACGTCGACATGAAGCACGTCCTCGACGCCCTGAAGAAGCTCGATCCGAAGCCGCTTCCGAAGCTCTCGCCGCAGGACGCCCGCAAGCAACCGAGCCCGACCGATGGCGTCAAGGCGCTGCTCACGGAGCAGGGCAAGCCGACGGCACCCGAGCCTGGCGTGACGACGAAGGAGCTGGCCTACGAGACCGGCGGCGTATCCCAGAAGGTCCGGATCTACACGCCGGAGGGTGCTGCGGGTCCGCTGCCGGTCGTGGTGTACTACCACGGCGGCGGGTTCGTGATCGCCGACCTCGACACCTACGACGCCACCCCGCGCGCCATCGCCAAGGGCGCAAAGGCCGTGGTGGTCTCGGTCGAGTACCGGCACGCGCCGGAGGCGAAGTTCCCGGCCCAGCACGAGGACGCCTTCGCCGCCTACAAGTGGGCGCTCGCCAACGCGAAAAGCTTCGGCGGCGACCCGTCAAAGGTCGCTCTGCTCGGTGAATCCGCCGGCGGCAACCTCGTGACCAACGTGGCCATCATGGCCCGTGACGGGAACGTCGAGAAGCCGGTGCAGGTCGTCGCCGTCTACCCGATGGCCGGCACCAACCTCGACACGCAGTCCTACAAGGACAACGCCTCGGCCAAGCCCCTCGACAAGCCGATGATGGCCTGGTTCTACGACCAGACCGTGCGCAACGACGCCGACCGGGCGGACCCGCGCCTCGACATCGTCGGTAAGGCCGACCTTAAGGGCCTGCCCCCGTTCACGGTGGTGACCGCGCAGATCGACCCGCTGCACGACGACGGCAAGATGCTCTCCGACAAGATCAAGGCTGCGGGCGGCCAGGTGACCTACCGCGATTACCCCGGCGTGACCCACGAGTTCTTCGGCATGGGCAACGTCGTGGCCAAGGCCAAGGAAGCCGAGAACGCCGTCATCGCCGACCTCAAGGCCGCCTTCGGTGGGATGGCCACCGGTACCACCGGCGCCAAGTGACCTGACGCCGGCCGGGCGAAACCACCGGCGAAATCTAAGACGTCAATGCGGGCCGACCTTCCAAGGGGGGACGGCCCGCGTTCGCATCGAAAGGCATCATTCACGGCGTGGCCCCACGCCACCGATACCTCGAACCTCTTCGAAGATCACCCCCGCTACCCCTTCGACCCCAGTGCGCCGACCGACATCGGAACTGTCATGCCCCACCGCCCCAAGGTCGTCGCCTTCGACATCATTGGCACCGTGTTCAGCATGGAGCCGATGCGGGCGCCCCTGGTCGGGTTGGGTCTGCCGTCGCTTGCCCTCGATCTCCTCTACACGGCCGGCTTGAGGGACACCTTCGCCCTTGCTACCACCAACAGCTTCGCGCCCTTCCAGGCAGTTCTATCGGCGTGCCTCGACGAGTTGCTCGCCATGCAGGGTCTCACTGCTTCCTCGAAGGATAAGCAGGCCGTGCTCGACATGATGAGGGCCCTTCCCCCGCACGGGGACGCCAAGGCCGCATTCCAAGTTCTGGTCGATTCCGGCGTCAGGGTCTGCGCGTTGAGCAACGGCGCGGTCAAGACCACGCAGGGATTGCTCGCTGCGGCGAGCATGGACGGGATGGTCGAGCAAATTCTTTCCGTAGAGGACGTGAAGCTCTCGAAACCGCGTGCCGAGGTCTATCTCTATGCGGCCCAGACCGCTGGGGTCGCACCGGGCGAGATGGCCCTGATCGCGACCCATCCCTGGGACCTGCACGGTGCCAAGATCGCAGGCCTCATGGCAGGCTACGTCGCACGGGGCCGGCCGTACTCGGCTGTCCTTAAGGGACCCGACGTGACCGGGGAAACCCTGCTGGACGTCGCCTCGGAAATGGCGCGGATCTAGGTCCCGCGTGAACGTCGACGGCACGTCCCTGCCACCTCAGATGCCGGCATACCAGGCGTAGCCCTGGTCCTCCCAGTAGCCGCCCTTGCCCTCGCCGAGCTGCGCGAAGCTCTCGACCACCTCGATGCGCATCACGTACTTGGCCTGCTTGTAGCCGAGGTTGCGTTCGACGCGCAGGCGCAGCGGGGCACCATTCGAGACGGGAAGCGGCTTGCCGTTCATCTCGTAGGCGAGGATCGTCTGTGGGTGGAACGCGTCCACGAGGTCGATGCTCTCGTAGTACCGGACCGGCGATCCGCCGCTGGCCGCGGTGTCCTCCGACGCCTGCTGGCCGCCGGAATCCTTCCTGCTCTCGCCACTGCCCGACTGTTTGGTCATCGCCGGGTTGGCGTTGCCGGCGGGAGCCGCCTCGTCGGTCTCCGCGCCTTCCTCGCCACCTTCCAGCGGACTGCCCTGGTCCATGGTGTCGGCGCAGTGGAACACCACGTAGCGCGCCTCCGGTTTCAGCTTGGCCCGGGAGAGGAGGTCGGCGAGCGGCACCCCGGTCCACTTGCCGATGGCGCTCCAGCCCTCGACGCAATCGTGCCGGGTGATCCGGGTGCGGGCGGGAAGCTTGCGGAGCTCGGCCAGCGACAGTTTGAAGGGCGCTTCCACGAGGCCGCCAACCTCCAGGTGGTACTTGGCGAACTTACCCTTCACCAGGGCCTTGTAATCCTTGTCCGGCGGGTCCTCGGTACCGTTCGGCTTGAACCACGGCGAGATGTCGGCCTCTGCGAACTCAGGTGCCAGCGTCCGGTCGGTGAGCAGCAGGCGCTGGACGAAGAGGTTGGCGTCCTCGCCGGTCTTGAGGGTGCGCCTGAACCACTCCGCGTTGCCGAGGCGGTCGCAGCCGCCGAGCATCGCGGTACCGGCGGCGGCGGTGGCGCCGAGCAGGAGGGAGCGGCGGCTTGGTTGCCGGATCACGAGGCGGCCTCCGTCGACGTCCGCTCCGGTAACGGCTCGACCTTCCGCTCGATGACGAACCAGCCGGTGATCATGCCACGCATGTTGTTCCGGAAGCCCGAGAGGACGACCAGGGCGACGTGCACGACTACGAACAGGACGAGCAGGGCCGCCACGACGAAGTGGACCGTGCGCGCCGACTGGCGCCCGTCGAACAGCGTCAGCAGAAAGGGAAAGGCCGCATCCATGGCCGGCGACATCGCCAGCCCCGCCAGGACCTGAGCGGGCAGGAGCACGAACAGCACGACGAGGTAGGTGAGCTTCTGGATGACGTTGTAGCGCTTGGCCTCGTCACCTTCAGGGAAACGCAGCGTCAGGTGCTCCCATACCGAAGCGCCGAAGTGTCGGACCTGGTCGCGCGACGGGATCACGCGGAACCTAAGCTGTCCGCTGCCCAGCCCGTAGAACAGGTAGGCGAGGCCGTTCAGGACGAAGGCCCAGGCGAAGAAGAAGTGCCAGCTTCGGCCACCGGTGAGGTCCTGGTCGCTCGGCAGGGTCGCCCAGGACGGGAAGCCGCGGTCGGCCGCCTCGCCGTCGGCACCTGCCGAGGAGCCGAGCCAGCCGGTGGTGTCGAAGGTCCGCCCAAGGATGGTGACGACGCCCCTCGGCGGATCGTCCTCCGTCGAGGACATCGCCATCAGCGGCGTGTCGAAGGTGGAGACCTTGCCCCAGTACAGGGCAGGGTGGGCGTTGAAGATCTGCAGGCCGCTCATCAGCAGCACGAGGAGGCAGATCGCGTTGACCCAGTGCGCGACGCGGATGACGACCGGGTGCCGGAACATCCAGCGTCGTGTCTCGACCTCGCCCGTGTCGGGCGCGGAGCGCGTTAGGTAGGTGCGGGGCAAACGGTCTTCCTTGGGGCGATCCTCGAAAAGGGTGGAGGCCCCTGGACCGGGACCTCCGGAAGCGTAGGACGCCTCGAATTACATGCCGCGCTTCATCATCATGCGCTTCTTCATCATCCGGCGCTTCATCATGCGCTTCTTCATCATCATCCGGTCACCGTGCATCATGCGGACCTGGGTCACGCCGGTATCGGACTGCAGGCCGTTGACGGCCATCGGGGCGGCCGTTGCGGCACCGGCTGCCAGGGACACGCCGCTGAGGGCGGCCAGGGCGGTGAGGGCGAGAGTAAACTTCTTCATGCGGGATCTCCTGTAGTGCTGAATGTCTCATTCAATCTTTGTGAAAACAGAATAATTCCATACTTGTTCCGATCTAAGCCGAATGATTTAACATTAAGCTTGCCAATTAGACAAGTTAAGGCACGCTCGGAAGCTTATGCTTCGAACATGCTTGGGTCGGGGTCTTCGAGGAGGCTTACGGGATCGAGAGGCCGCAAGTTTCAGCCTCGCCATCAAGTTCCGAAGAACGCCTTCGGTCGACGGCCCGTATGAGCGCCAATCCCCGCACATCATCTCGATGCAGGGCCCACTGGCTTTGCTCTCCGACGTGCAGGCCGCCACCAAACAGGTGCCGGCTCCGGGATGGGCCGGTGGTGACGGGCGCATTCCTCGTCGTGTCGATCAAATGAGCAATCGGTTCCCGGGCTTCGTGCTAGGGCTCAACTCGGTTCTCCCCGTGAACTGTTCTCAACTCACCTCGGCGCGCCCTGACCCGGCGCGCCTTTTTAATTGGCATAGGTATAATTTTATCAAATTTAGGTGAGCATTGTTAAATCTTCGCTAACCTCCGATACGAGCGGACGACCTGACCCATCGTGCTCTCACGAACGGAGAGGCATGATGCCGATGAACTCGAAACACTTGAGATTTGCCGATCTCGACAGGCTACCCGTGCCACCGTGTTATCATGCCTTCCTGGTCAACGCTGACGGGCGTGTGGTAAGACTGGAAAACCTACCCGCCCTCGACGATCAAGACGCCCTGCGTCAGGCCGAGGCGTTCGTCGCCGGTCATGCGGTCGAGCTATGGCACGGCATGCGGTTCATGGAGCGCTTCCCGCTGCGAGGTTGAGGCGCATCAAGCCAGCGCCGCTGGCCAAGCTCGGGCTGAGGCCTATCCCGCCTCAATGGGTGAGGAGGTTCTGGAACTGATGATCACGTTGGCTCATGCGGCCGCGACCGACGACGCATGCGCGTCTCAGCTCGCTGCCATCGCAATGGCCGCTGTCGATGCCGGCGAAGGGTTCGTTGCCCAGGGAATGATCCAGTTAGCCCGAGTTCACCGCGTTCGTGCCATGCGACTACGTGGGAATATCGCTGTGCTCAGCTCCGGAGCACGGCGGGATCTTCCATTAAGACCCCACCGAAGGCTGAAGCGCTGGGCCAGGTGGGCAGGTGACACGGATCCTATGCGGCAGGTCGTGGCTGGATGGGCCATGGCGGATGCAAGGGGGACTGGTTGGTCCCCTGGCAGGACGATGGATTTTGCCGCAACATCACGGCAAACCCGGATTGGAGCCATCTTCGGTGCGGGCGCACGTCCTTGAGCCGGCCCAGCCAGGGAGGCCACGATGATCTGGGTTACGGACGACGAGGGACGGACAACCTACATGTGTCCGGAGTGGTACGCCGTGACTGGGCTGCGGTCCCCGGCCGGCCTGGGGTCGGGCTGGGCGAGCGTCATCCACCCCGACGACCGTGACCTGATGGTCGAGACGTTCCGGCATGCCTGCGCGGCACGATGCGAGTTCACCCTGCAATATCGCCTCCGGCGCCAGGACGGCACCTACGTGTGGGTGAGCGACTCCGCCACCCCCTCATGGTTGCCGAATCGACGGGGCTTCCTCGGCTTTTTCGGGCAGATCACCGACGTGAAGCCCCAAGGACGAAGACTGATCGCGCAGGCGGAGCTCGAAAGGTTCGAGGTGACCCCGTCCGCCGGTGAGTTCGCGCCGGTCACGGCACTCGACGCCCTCGCCGAGCACATCCTCATGGCAAGGTCGCTCGCCCTGGGAGGCGCCTCGGACCATCTCCTGCCGATGGTCGACGCGTTGCTGTTCGCCGTAGGCAGGGACCTGGCCCGGCGGCAGGGCGGGGATGATGCGTCGGGCAACATCCACTGAGCCCAGCGAAACCGATCCGTGGCGAGGCATCACCCGGCGCGGGTCGGATCTCCTTCAACCCCGCCTCCTGCAGCGTTGGGGGGCGCCAACCTGGTCTTGGTGGCGGTGAACGACATCAGGGAGGCGATGCCGCCGGGTGGAAGCTTCACCGGACCCTCCGCTGCAGCGATGGAAATGTCCGTTAGCGTCGGCGTGAGCGAGTCCGGGTGAGGGTGCGGTCAAACGTGCGCCCGCGCCGGTGATACGCCATGCGGGTTCAGGTCCCGAGCAGTGCGAGGCGCTTCCTCCCGACCACCGCGGCCTCGGCAGGATGAAGTCGAACGTGGTGCCGCGGCTGGGCACGCCTTCGACGGTTAGAGTGCGTCCCTGACGCTCCACGAGATTTCGGCAGAGCAGGAGGCCGAGGCCGCTGCCTCGCTTGCCAGCGGTCCCGTTCGTGGTCGTGCGTCGGTCGAGCTGGACCAGGTCGGCGACCTTGTCGGCCGACATGCCGACCCCGGTGTGTGCCTATGTCTGCATAAGCACAGCACACCACCGAAAGCAGCCGGACTGCTCTCCACTAGCTGTGCAGTCCCGAGGTGTGGTGGCATCAGTTTCGCTGAGGTCGCTGCATTCCGGGAGGCGTTATGGGACAGGTTCTTCACGGCTGCGCCACGACCACGCACGCGGTCAGAGCAGCGCTACAGCGATCGAAAGCTCC
>NZ_JAKSYQ010000176.1:0-627 GCF_022829665.1 Methylobacterium sp. E-041
CGGCCAGCTCGATCTCGATGGCGCCGGGGCGGGGCGGCTCGTCGCGGACGGGGGGTTGCGGAGCGGGCACCGCGAGCGGAACGAGGCTCGGGCTGGACGCCCCCGGCGGCGGCGATGATGCTGTCCGGGGGGCTCGGCGCCAGCGGAGCAGCAGAGCCGAATGAAGCCCGTACCGGGGCGCCACTTCGGAGGCCGTCGTCGCGGGACCCTCCGGCTCGGCAACGGTCGCGCGCTTGTGCGAGGGCGACCACGTCCGTCGCGTTCCGCCGCCGACGATGTCAGCCGTGTTCGTCACGGGTCCAGACACAGGGCCGATACAGCGACATCCCGCGCCACCTCCTGTATCCAGACCCAGGCCCTATCCGCACAAGGCAGCCGTCACCGAGGGCTTAGAGCCTGCGCAGCCCGAGGCGGCGACGTAATGAGTTGGCTTGGCTCGGGGATTGACGAGCTTAGCTACCGAACTGCAGTCTTAGTTTAAGAGCGCGTAGCGAAGGCGTTGCTCTGACCCACTCGCACGGTGGTCGAAAACAGCGAGAGCCGGCAGCTACGGTCCTGGAGCGTGGCCGGCGCATTTGCTTCACAACTGCTCAAGCGCTTGTGTCTACCGCCTGAAAAATGATGTTT
>NZ_JAKSYQ010000178.1:0-456 GCF_022829665.1 Methylobacterium sp. E-041
GAGGATGGCTGGTTCATCGTAGCCCCTGAGGAGCGAAGATGAAGCAGACATCCGGACCGGCCAAGAAGCCGGCAGAAGCGGTGATCAAGGACATCCGTCGGGCCACACGTCGGCAGTTCTCGTCCGAGGAGAAGATCCGCATCGTACTGGAAGGCTTGCGTGGCGAGGCCAGCATCGCCGAGTTGTGCCGACGTGAGGGTATCGCCGCCTCGATGTACTACGGCTGGTCCAACGAGTTCCTGGAGGCTGGCAAGAAGCGCCTGTCTGGCGACACGGCTCGCGCGGCGACCAAGGATGAGGTGCGGGATCTCCGTCGCAAAGCGGGGGCGCTGAAGGAGGTCGTCGCTGATCTCGTCCTGGAGAACCGTCTGCATGAAACAGGCATTGTCAAGGCGGGCAGCGACGACGTATGAGGTACCCGGCCTCACCGATGCCGGAGATTATCCGTAGAGCGGG
>NZ_JAKSYQ010000189.1:0-23719 GCF_022829665.1 Methylobacterium sp. E-041
CAGGTCGAGCAGGTTGCCGTCGTGGAGCTCCACGTCGTTCTCGATCCCGAGCCACTTCAGCCGGTGGTCGAACACCCCGGCATGGCTCGAGCGCCGCACCACCCCGTGCACCGCGTAGCCCTTCGACAGCAGCAGCTGCGCCAGATACGCCCCGTCCTGCCCGGTGATGCCGGTGATCAGTGCCGTCTTGGTGCTCATCTGCGAAGCCTCTCCCTCTGAACGTGACATTCCGTCGGTCGATGAGCGAGAGGTCGCCGCGATCCGCGACTGCATATCCGCCGGCACCCGGGCCTTCAACGCGTGAACGGCCCGACATCCGTGGCCGATCCGCGGGCGGCGTGCGGGTCCGCGCCCCCGGCGGCCGTCGCGTCGCCCGCGGCGTCGCGCGTCCGCCGCCTGCGCGAATCATCCCGCCCTCTCGCGAACGATGCGGAAGGTTTGGCCAAGGACGCCCGTCCCTGCAACCCAAGCGAGTATGATCGCGCGAGATATCTACCGAGGCGTGCTTTCGGCGCCGCCGGCGCGCTACCGCGCGCCGATCGCGCTCAGGTCGCGCCGTCCGTCGCGGCCCTCCTCGGCGGCCGGCGGGCGGAACCGGCCGGCGATCTCCGAGAACGCATCCTGCATCCCGTCGAGGCCCTGCACCGTGACGATGCTGGAGCCCGGCCCGAGCGGCGGGATGAAGCCCGCCTCGGACAGGGTCCTGAACACCGAGAAGTTCAGGTCGTTCTGCACCTTCTGGCCGAGGCTGACGTCGACGATCATCACCACGAGCTCGAACTCGAGGAACGGGTCGCCGATCTTGCGGAACACCACGCGCGGCGCCGGCTCCTTCAGCACGTCGGCGTGCTGGGCGGCGCAGGCGAGCAGCATCTCGGCGGCGCGCGCCGGGTCCTGGTTGCGCAGCACGTTGACCACCAGCGAGACCCGGCCCGTCCGGTCGCCGCGGACGCGGTTCTTGACGATGCCGGAGATCAGGTTCGAGTTCGGGACGATCACCGCCGAGCGGTCGAAGGTCTGGATCTCGGTGGAGCGCACCGAGATGCGCTTCACGATGCCCTCCGAGTCGCCGATCACCACCTGGTCGCCGACGCGGATCGGCCGCTCCCAGAGCAGGAGCAGGCCCGAGACGAAGTTGTTGACGATCGATTGCAGGCCGAAACCGATGCCGACCGAGAGCGCGCCGGCCACGATCGTCAGCTTCTCGAGGCTGAGGCCGAGATAGGAGAAGGCCAGCGCCAGGGCGAGCAGGAAGCCGCAATAGCCCGACACCGTCGAGATCGAGTTGCGCAGGCCCGCGTCGAGGTCGGTGGCGGGCAGGTAGACCTGGTCGAGCCAGCGCTGGACCGCGCGGGTGATGGCGATGCCGAGGACCAGGATCCCGAGGCCGAGCGCGATCGTCGAGAGCGAGATCGTGACGTCGCCGACCTTGAAGCCGAAGAAGGCCTGCCGGATCGAGGAGACGATGTCGGTCGAATCGAGGCCCCAGGGCGCGAGCACCAGGAGCGCCACGATCAGGAACAGCAGCACCCGCGCGGCACCGGTGGAGAGCACCGCGATCTGGTTGAGCGAACGCTTGCGCAGGCCGGTATTGGCCTGGAGCGCGGTGGCGAGCCGGGTGTCGTCCGAGAGCGAGCCTCCGACGAAGGTGTCGGCGCTCTGCACCAGCAGGTAGAGCAGCACCAGCAGGCTCGCGGTCCAGACCAGCTGGTCGATCACGAACGCCGCGAAGGCGACGTAGCCGACGAGGGCGGCGACGCCGATGACGGCCACCGCCGCCCAGCCGACGAGCCGGGCCGGGCCGCCGATGCCGGTGGTGGTCTTCGTCGGCACGTAGGGGCCGAAGCAGGCCTCCTCCTCCTCCTCCTTGTCGGCGAAGCGGTGCAGGCCGATGGCGAGGATCAGCGCGGTGGCGACCGCGCCGATGCCGCGGGTGGCGATCGAGATCGGCAGCGCCGCCGAGATGCCCGAGTTCAGCGCCTCGATCGACTTCACCACGGTGATCACCGTGGCGATGCCGACCGCGAGCCGCGTCACCCGGATCGCCGCCGCGTCGCTCACCGGCGCCGGCCGCCACTGCGGCTTGTCCGGCGAGAGCAGGCCGTCGCACAGGGCCTCGACGAAGGCGATGAAGGCGAGGCCGGCCAGGATCGCGCCGGCCACCGGAAGCAGCCGGGAGGGCAGCAGGTCGGTGGCGTCGAGGGCGTAGTACACCGTGTAGGATCCGATCACCGCCGGCACGGTGCCGAGCAGCAGCACCCGCCACGCGCCGAGCAGGGTCTGGCGCCGGCTCGGGTCGGTCATCGCCGCGTCGCGCCGGCCGAGCCGCGGGGCGATGTTGCGCCGGCCGAAATACAGCGCCACGGACACGCCGAAGGCGAGGCCAAGCATCAGCAGGTTGCCGAGCGTTCCGTTGCGCGAGAACAGCAGCAGGATGTCGGACAGCGCGCTCTGGAGCGAACGGATGTCGCGGGGGACGTCGGCCGCGACCCGGCTCCAGAGCTGCGGGCTGACCAGCGCCTGGCTGCGCTCGAACAGCCCCTTGGTGAAGGATTCCCGGCGCCGGTTCGAGACCCGGTCGATGATCTGGTCGCCCTGGACGAGGAGCGAGCGCGCCAGCCGCTGGGTTTCGTCGATGCGCGAGACCGCCGCGTCGCGCTCGACCCGCTCCTGGGCCACCTCCGGGCTCTCCTCGGCGTCCTTCGGCTTCGGCCCGAGCTGGGTCAGGCGCTCGCGCGCCGATTCCAGCGGCGCGTCGAGACGGCCGATGATCGTGCGGATCTCGTCGGTGACCGGGCCGACGCCGTCGCGGATGGCGGAGAGCTCCGGCGTGCCGAGATCGGTGCGGGCCAGCTCCTTCTCGCGCGCGGCGAGGTCGTTCTTGGCCGCGTCGAGCCTGGCCCGGACCGCCTTGAGCGCCTCGGACATCTCGGGTTTCGGAGGGGCCGGCTTGGCGTCCGCCGGTTTCGCCTCGACCGGCTTGCCATCCGAGGACTTGCCATCCGAGGACTTGCCCTCGGCCGGTTTGCCGTCGGGCGCCTTCTCGGCCTTGGCGGGGGCCGTCGGCTGCGCGGCGGGCGCCTGCGCCTGCACGAGGCCGGGCGCGAGCAGCAGCGCCGCCAGCGAGGCGACGATCACCGGACGGATCGGGCTGCGCAGGCGCGTTTCGCGGGCGGTTCGGCTGCGCGCGGACGGGCGACGGCTCATCGAATTCCTTGGGTGCTCGGCGGCGGGGCAGGGTGGGGCGGGAAGGGGCGTGGGCGACGCGGCGCTCGTCCGCGGCGCCCTGCCGCAAAAGACGCTTCGTGTCGCCGATCAATGGGGCGAAAGCGTGCCACGTCGGCCCGAGGGCGCCAGGGGAGACGATAATCCTCTCTCCCGGCGCCGTCCCGACGCGGTCGCGGAACGCGCCGACCATGCCGGTTCGCGATCGGCGGGCCTCCCCGCAACGGCGTATCGCTCGGGCGCGTTCACGTCGCCGTGAGATCGAAGAGGCGGCGGGCCGCGCCCGAGCCCGCCCGCCGAGACGACCGTGCGGGCGCCGCCGCCCTGTCCCTTTGAGAGGCAGCGCTATCATCTCCGCGCGTAGCATCGTTTTAATGATAACCAGTCATGAACAGCGCGGACCGAACAGCAAGGTAGGCTGAAATAGAGACCCGAGCGACGCAAATAGCGCCGAATGGGTCTGGAAATAAGAAAATAATCAAGCGTCACGATCGGGAAGTCGCGTCGAGCAAAGACACCAGCACACTTGCCTGAAACGTCGGGCGTCATCCGACGATCACGGCAGGATTTGACCAACAATCGAAATCCACCCCGCGCATGCGCGCCCTGCGCACGCGTGCCGGCGGCATCGCCTTGCCTGTCCAGATCTCTGCGTTGCGTTCCTTGAAGACATACCGGCCGTCATGCCCAGCCATCGACCCTGCGACCGCCCCGCTGCGCGCCTGCACCGCGACCTCCTGACCACGACCGCCTTGGCCCTGGCGCTCGGCCTCGCCGCGACGGGCTCGGCCTCGGCACAGGCCTACAATGCCGGCACCGGCGCCACCTCGGCCGGAGCGAATTCGACCGCGGTCGGCCCGAACGCGGCGGCCGGCGGCGACGAGTCCTTCGCCGGCGGCTACAACGCGAGCTCGTCCGGTGCCGGATCCGTGGCGATCGGCTCGGGCGCCGCCGCGCAATCGGCGACGACCAACCAGGGCATCATCAACTACCGGGACGCCAACGGCGTCGGCAACCCGACGGCCGGGACCGGGGGCGACATCCGGAACGGCGCGAACGGCAGCACCACGCCGCCGGGTCCCGGGGAGGTCAATGCCGGCGCGCAGCCGTCGGGCACCGCGATCGGCAAGAAGTCCACCGTCGGCGCCGCCGGCGGCGTCGCCGTCGGCTACAACAACGCAGCCGGCACCGGGACCTTCAACTCGACCGCGATCGGCGCCAACAACGCCGCGTCCGGCTCCTACGGCGTCGCGATCGGCTACGCCAACATCGCCACCGGCCGCTCGACCCTGTCGCTCGGAACCAACAACCAGGCGCTCGGCGACGTCGCCATCGCCCTGGGACGGCAATCCTACGCGGTCGGCGACTTCTCGTTCGCCCAGGGCTTCATCGCCAGCGCCTACGGGCAGGATGCGCTGGCGCTCGGCCGGCTCTCCGTCGCCGGCGAGACCGGCAGCAACCCGACCGCCAGCAACATCGCGATCGGCGACAATTCCAACGCCGTCGGCGGGTCGGCGCTGGCGCTCGGCAGCGGCGCCTCGGCGACCAAGGCGCGCTCGGTGGCGCTCGGCGCCGGCTCGATGGCGCTGCGCGGCAGCCTGAGCGGCACCGAGGCCTACACCACGACCACCCTCTCCTCGGCCAACACCGAGCTCTCGGTCGGCGCGGCGGGCGCGGAGCGGCAGATCACCAACGTCGCCGGCGGCCAGCAGGACACCGACGCGGTCAACCTGCGCCAGCTCCGCTCGGTCGGGAACGGCGTCGCCGGGAACGCGACCGCGCTCGGGGGCAGCTTCGGCAGCGACGGCACCTACACGGCGCCGAGCTACAGCTACAACGGAAAGCCCTACGCCACCGTGCCCGGCGTCGTCGGCGCCATCGACCAGCTCGGCCTGCGCTACGACACCGACGGTTCGGGCAACCGGCTCGCCGGCATCGACCTGACCCGCGGCGGCAGCGTCGGCTCGGCGGTCGGCATCACCGGGCTCGCGCCGGCGACGACCGACAGCGGCGCCGTGGCGCTGTCGCAGATGCCGCTGCGATATTCCACGTCGGCGGACCCGACGACCGCGAACCCGGCCACGCCCTCGAACGACGCGACGCTGGTCGGCGCCAACGGCGGCGCTCCGGTCGCCCTGCACAACGTCGCCCCGGGAAGCCTCGCCTCGGGCTCGACCGACGCGGTCAACGGCGGCCAGCTGTTCACGACGAACCAGGCCGTGGCGACGAACGCCGGCAACCTCACCGCGCTGCGCAGCGGCCTCGACGCCGGCACGATCGGCCTCGTCCAGCAGGATGCTGCGAGCCGCACCATCACGGTCGGCTCGGCCACCGACGGCAGCGTGGTCGACTTCACCGGCACCGCGGGCGCGCGCCGCCTGACCGGGCTCGCCGCCGGCAGCGCCGACGGCGACGCGGCGACGGTCGGCCAGCTTCGCCTCGGTGGCAACGCCGTGATGCAGATCTTCGGGGCGGGCGCCGCGTTCAACCCGGTGACCGGCGCGTTCACCGCCCCGGCCTACGCCGTCGGCGGCCAGACCTACGGCGACGTCGGCTCGGCGCTCGCGGCGACCAACCGCCTCGCGGTGCAGTACGTGCCGGACGGCGCGAACAACCCGACTGGCGTGGTCGACCTCGCCCGGGGCAACGGCGGCAACGCGGTCGCGCTGCGCGGCGTCTCGGCCGGCCGCCTCGCCGCGGGCTCGACCGATGCGGTCAACGGCGACCAGCTCTACGCGACGAACCTCCGGGTCGCGACCAACACCAGCGACATCGCCACCAACGCGGGCGCGATCGGCACCCTGCGCCAGGGCATCACCGACGGCACGATCGGCCTGGTGCAGCAGGACCCGACGAGCCGCGCGATCCTGGTCGCCTCGGCGACGGACGGGGCGCTCGTCGACTTCCGCAACAGCGCCGGCAACGGCCGCGTCCTGCGCGGCGTCTCCGCCGGCGCGGTCGCCGCCGGTTCGGACGAGGCGGTCAACGGCAGCCAGCTCTACGACACCAACCAGGCGGTGGCGGCCAACGGCGCCCAGACCAGCACCCTGCAATCGGCGATCGGAGCCGGCACGATCGGCCTGGTGCAGCAGGACCCGACCACCCGCGACATCGCCGTCGGCGCGGGTACGGACGGCACCCGCCTGACCTTGCGCAACGCCTCGGGCGGCACCCGCCTGCTCACCGGGCTCAGCGACGGCACCATCGCCGCCGGCTCGGCCGATGCGGTGACCGGGGGGCAGCTCTACGACACCAACCAGGCGGTGGCGGCGAATGCCAGCGGGCTCGCCGCCACGAACGGCAACCTCGCGAGCCTCCAGAGCGGCATCGTGCAGGGCACGATCGGCCTGCTGCGGCAGGACCAGGCCAGCCGCGAGCTGAGCATCGGCGCCGCGACCGACGGCACGGTGCTGAACCTCGCCAATGCCGGCGGCACCGGCCGCACCGTCGCCGGCGTCGCGGCAGGGACGCTGTCGGCGGCCTCCAACGAGGCGGTCAACGGCAGCCAGCTCTACGCGACGAACCAGGCGGTCGCGGGCCTGTCGGCGGGGGTCGCCAACGGCACCGTCGGCCTGGTCCAGCAGGATCAGGCGACGCGCGGGCTGACCGTCGGTGCCAATACCGACGGCACCACGGTGAGCTTCGCCGACCGCAACGGCACGGCGCGCACGCTCACCGGAATCGCCGGCGGCCGGATCGCCGCGGGCTCGACCGAGGCGGTCGACGGCGGGCAGGTCTACGGGCTCTCCGCCTCGCTGGCGAAAAGCCTCGGCGGCGGCGCGGGCGTGGCCGCCGACGGGTCGGTGACCGCACCGAGCTACGCGATCCAGGGCTCGCGCTTCGGCGACGTCGGCTCGGCGCTCGGCAGCCTCGACGCCGCGGTGACCAACCTCAACACCGTCGGCAGCCGCTACGTGGCGGTGCGCAGCACCGGTGCCGCGGCCCAGGCCACCGGCGCCGACAGCGTCGCCATCGGCCCGGCCTCGGTGGCGAGCGCGGCCGGCGGCGTCGCGCTCGGCGCCAACGCGGTCGCCCGCCGCGCCGGGCTCTCGGGGGCCGCCGAGGCGTTCTCGGGGGCCGCCGTCGCCTCGACCGCGGGCGCCGTCTCGGTCGGGGCCGAGGGCGCGGAGCGGCAGATCGTCAACGTCGCCGGCGGCACGCAGGACACGGATGCGGTCAACCTGCGCCAGCTCCGCGCGGTCGGCGGCAACCTCGCCGGCGCGCTGGGCGGCGGCGCGGGCTTTGCCGCCGACGGCAGCTTCACCGGGCCGACCTATGCCATCGGCGGCAAGGCATATTCCGGCGTCGGCGACGCGCTCGCGGCGGTCGACACCTTCGCCGTCAAGTACGACGTCGACCCGGCGACCGGCGGGCGCGGGCAGTCGCTGACGCTGGCCGGCAGCGACCCGAACCAGCCGGTGCTGATCCGCAACGTCGCCGCCGGCGTGCTGCCGACCGACGCCGCCAATCTCGGCCAGGTCACGGGGCAGGTCGCGACCGCGAAGGCGCAGAGCTTCGCCTATACCGACCAGCGGGTGCAGGCGAGCTACGCCGCGAGCACGGCCTACACCGACGCCCGCGTCGCGCCGCTGGAGAAGCAGATGACCGCCTTCGGCAGCCAGCTCGCCGGCCTGCAGAACGAGGTCGGGCAGGTCCGCCAGGAGGCGCGCCGCGGCGCGGCGATCGGCCTGGCCGCCGCCTCGCTCCGCTTCGACGACCGCCCGGGCAAGCTGAGCATGGCCGCCGGCGGCGGCGTGTGGCGCGGCGAGGGCGCGGCCTCGATGGGCATCGGCTACACGCTCCCCGACGGGTCCGCGCGGGTCAACGCTACCGGCGTCGCCGCCGGCCGCGACTTCGGGATCGGCGCCGGCGCCAGCTTCACCCTCAACTGAGGCCGGCGATGCGCGCGCACGCCACCGCGGCGGCGGCCCTCGCGGCCCTGCTGCTCGCCGCGCCCGCGTGCGGCCAGGGGCACGGGCCGTCGGGCGGAGACGGCCCCCTGGGGTCGATCGCGATGCGCGGCACCGTCTCCACCGACGACCCGCCGCGCGCCCAGTTCGCGGCGCCGGCCTACCGCGTCCACCCGCCGGAGGGGGCGCCGCCGCCGGGCGAGGCGCCGGGCGACACCCGCCGGATGATCCAGGCCTTCGGCGGCTGGACCCTGATCTGCGACGAGAACCTGCGCCGGCGCCGCCGGGTCTGCAACGCGTCGCAATCGATCGTCGACGGCGACGGGGTCTTCGCCTTCAGCTGGTCGCTCGCCGCCACCAGCGCCGGCGCGCCGGTCTTCGTGGTGCGCGCGCCGGTCGGGGCGTGGTCGGCCCACACCGTCGGGTTGGCGTTCGGCACCGCCGAGGAGACCGTGATCCGCCTGGAAAGCTGCAACGCCAGCCTGTGCCTCGGCTTCCTGCCCGTCGACGAGGCCCTGCGGCGGGCGATCGCCGGGCGCGCCGCCGTCCGCGTCCGCTATCGCCGGAGCGAGAGCGCCGCCCCCGTCGCCATCGCGACCTCCCTCGACGGCCTCGCCGCGGCGATCGCCGGCATCAAGTAGCCCTCTCCCGCGCAGGCCGGCCTCAGCGCTGGGCGCGGGCCAAGTATCCGCGCCAGCCGCCGTAGCGGCCGATCTCCTCGGCGCCGCCGACGCCCTCGGCCTCGACCAGGAACCCCTTCGGCCGGGTGCCGTCGGACAGGTGCAGGGTGCCGATGCCGAGGGGCTCCGGGATGGCGGACACGAAGCGGCCGAAGGCGTCCGGCGACAGTTCCCAGACCTCGGTCTCGATCGCGACGCCGGTGCCGGCCGCCACCCGCAGCAGGCCCGGCCGGTGCGGCGGGCCGCCGGGCAGCGCGTAGAAGCGGTAGTCCGGCGCCGTCGCGACCGCGCGCAGGAAGCGGGCGCCGAGGCGCGTGAGCTCGCCGTTGAGGGCGAGGCCGGAGAGGTGCGCGCCGACCACCGCCAGCTCGATCGCCTCGCCCGCCGCCCGCCCCGCCGGCTCGGTCGCCGCCGGCACCGGCACGGCGCTCGCCCCGATCGGCACGCCGGACGCCGCGTGCAGCCGGGCGCCGAGCGCCGCGAGCAGCCCGTCGCGGCCGCGGGGGGCCAGCAGCGTCACCCCCGCGGGGAACGTGTCGGCCCGGAAGCGCCCGGGCACGGCGAGCGCGCACCAGTCGAGCAGGTTGACGAAGTTGGTGTAGGTGCCGAGCTCGCTGTTCGGCCCGATCGGGTCGGCGGCGAGGTCCGCCACCGTGCGCGGCCGCGGATAGGTCGGCACCGCGAGCACGTCGACCGCGTCCCAGACCGCGTCGGCCGCCCGCCGCAGCTCGGCGAGGCGATAGAGCCCGCCGAAGGCGTCGGCCGCCGAGAAGTGTTCGGCGTTCTCGATCACGGCCCGCGTCGTCGGATGTAGGATCTCGGGCCGCGTCTCGATCACGGCGCGGATCGCCTGGTAGCGCTCGGCCACCCACGGGCCGGTGTAGAGCAGGCGCGCGGTCGCGAATATCGGCGCGAAGTCGACCGGGCGGCCGGCGCCGACGAGGGCTTCGAGGTCGGCGAGGCTCGCGGCGAAGGCCGCCTCGGACAGGGCGTCGCCGGCGAAGTCCAGCCCCTGCGCATCCGGCACGCCGAGGCGCAGGCCGGGCGGGACCGCGGACGCGGCGGGCACGGGCAGGCTCCGCGAGAACGCGTCGGCGGGATCGTAGCCGACCATGGCGCGGAAGGCGGCGTCGGCGTCGGCGACGGTGCCGGCGAAGACCGAGAGCGTGTCGAGCGTCCGGCAGGCCGGGACCATGCCGCGGGCCGAGACGCTGCCGAGCGAGGGCTTCAAGCCGACGACGTTGTTCAGCCCGGCCGGCACGCGGCCCGAGCCCGCCGTGTCGGTGCCGAGCGCGAAGGCGACGAGGCCGCGGGCGACCGCCACCGCCGAGCCGCTGCTGGAGCCGCCCGGCACGTAGGCCGGGTCGAGGGCGTTGCGCGGCACCGGGTAGGGCGTGCGCACGCCGACCAGCCCGGTGGCGAACTGGTCGAGATTGGTCTTGCCGACGAGGATCGCGCCCGCCGCCAGGAGCTTTTCGACCGCGTGGGCGGTCTCGGTCGCGGTGTAGGCGAAGCCCGGGCACGCCGCCGTCGTCGCCATCCCGGCGACGTCGACGTTGTCCTTCACCGCGAACGGGATGCCCCAGAGCGGCCTGCCCACCGGATCGAACGGGCCGAGCGCGGCGAGCGCCGCCGCGGCCTCCGCCTCCGGCACCAGGCTCAGGAAGATGCCGGGATCGTCGGCGGCCGCGATGCGGCGGTAGACCTCCGCCAGGATCGCGCGCGGGTCGTCGCCGGCGGCGTAGGCCGCGTGCAGGGCGGGAATCGTCGGGAACGGGGGCATGGCGTCTCGCGGTGGTGCTTCTCGAAAGCGATCCCATCCCGCCCCGCGTCCCGAGGCGCCCGCCCCGGCGGGCCTCGAAGGCGGGCTCCTTCGAGGCCTCCGCTCGGCTGCGGCACCTCAGGACGAGGGGGGTGGGAGCGTCGGCGCTACAATCCGGCCAGCCGCGCCGCCGTCCGGGCGATCGCGCCCTCGGGGTCGACCAGCGCGTCGAGCACGGTGAAGTGGTTCGCGCCCGTCACCGGGATCAGCGGCCCGTCCAGCCCCAGGGCGCGGCGGGCGGCGTGGTAGGCGTCCGACTGGCGCCGGAGCTCGGGCAGCTCGTCGGCGCCGTACAGCACCGCGACGGGCGGCGCGCCCGGGCTCAGGTGGCGGATCGGCGAGAGCGCCGCGATCTCTTCTGCGCTCAGGCTCAAGGCGTCGTTGAGATTCGTGCCGGCGATCGGCGCGAGGTCGAAGAGGCCGCTGATCGCGAGCCCGGCATCGGCCCCGTCGGCGACCTGCGCGGCGAGGTGCCCGCCGGCCGACCAGCCGGAGACCACGAGCCTGCGCCCGCCGCCATCGGCGCGCAGCAGCGCCAGGGCGGCGCGGGCCTCGGCGACGATCGCGGTCAGGCTCGCCTCCGGCGCCAGGGTGTAGCCGACCAGCGCCACGTCGAGCCCGAGCGCCAGCGGCCCCTCGGCCATGCAGGAGAACCCGCGCCGGTCGTTGCGCTGCCAGTAGCCGCCATGGAGGAAGGCCAGCATCGGCGCGCTCGGCTGCCCGCAGCGGAACACGTCGATGCGCTGGCGCTCGCCCGGCCCGTAGGCGAGGTCCAGCGCCTCGGCATGGCGCTCGCGGAACGCGGCGCTGCGCGCGCGCCAGCCGGCGACGATGGCGGCGCTGTCGGCCACCGCACCGGAATTGTCGTAGGCCCGGCTCAGCGCCGCGCGGTCGAGGTCTTGCCAATCGGTCGTCTCGGGCATGGTCGCCGGCCTCTGGTTTGCGATCGTGCTCAGGCCGCAGCCGTTCGATCAGGCGCCAGGCCCTCCGAAGCAGGCGCGGGCCCCCTCTCCCGGGCGGGAGAGGGCTGGGGTGAGGGATGAGAACCGTCCGGAGAGGTCACGCCCCTCACCCCCACCCTCTCCCCCTGGGAGAGGGGGCCGCGTCGCGGCTCCGAGATGGATACGATCCTCGCTGCCGCAGCCACCTCAGGCCGCCTTCGGCGCATGGTGGCTGTGGAGCTGGGCCGAGAGCATGCGGCGCACGTCGTTGAAGGCGGGGCTCGACACGTCGCGGCGGCGGGGGAGGTCGATCGCGTGCACCGCCTCGATCCGGCCGGGGCCGGGCGACATCATCACGATGCGGTCGGCGAGGAAGATCGCCTCCTCGATCGCGTGCGTCACGAACAGCACGGTGAGGCCGGTGCGGCTCCACAGGTCGAGCAGCTCGTCCTGCAGCCGCTCGCGGGTCATCGCGTCGAGCGCCCCGAACGGCTCGTCCATCAGCACCACCTCGGCCTCGTTGGCGAGCACGCGGGCGATGGCGACGCGCTGCTTCATGCCCCCCGAGAGCTGGTGCGGGTAGGCGTCGGCGAAGGCCGCGAGGCCGACGAGGTCGATGTAGCGGGCGGCGGTGTCGCGCACCTCCGCGGCCGGGCGGCCCCGCGCCTTCGGGCCGAAGCCGATGTTGTCGCGCACGCTGAGCCAGGGGAACAGGCCGTAATCCTGGAACACCATCCCGCGGCTCGGGCCCGGGCCGGGGATCGGCTTGCCCCACATCAGGGCCTCGCCGCCGGTGGCCGCCTCGAAGCCGGCCACGATCCGCAGCAGGGTGGACTTGCCGCAGCCCGAGGCCCCGAGCAGGCAGACGAACTCGCCGCGGCGCACGGTGAGGTTGGCGCCGCGCAGGGCCTCGGTGCTGCGCCCCTGCGAGCGGTACGTCTTGGAGACGTCGCGCACCTCGACGATCGGCAGGGTCGGGTCAGCCATCCGAGGATCTCCGGTTCTCAACCATGCGCGGGGCTCCACGCGAGCAGGCGGCGCCCGATCTCCATGACGATCCGGTCGGAGACGAACCCAGCGACGCCGATCACCACCATGCCGCAGATGACGATCTCGGTGCGGGAGAGCTGGCGCGCCTCCATGATGATCGCGCCGAGACCCGTCTGCACCCCTGTCATCTCGCCCACCACGATGACGACCCAGGCGAAGCCGAGGCCGAGGCGCAGGCCGGTGAAGATCGAGGGCAGGGCGGCCGGCAGCACGACGCGGGCGAACTGCGCCGTCCCCGTGCATCCCAGCATGGCCGCGGCCTCGAACAATCGCGGCTCGACCGAGCGCACGCCGAAGATCGTGTTGACGAGGATCGGGTAGAACGCCCCGAGGAAGACCAGGAAGTAGGCCGAGCGCGGCCCGAGCCCGAACAGGATCATCGCCAGCGGCAGCCATGCGGTGACGGGCACCGGCCGCAGGATCTGGAAGGTCGGGTCGAGCAGCGCCCGCATCAGCGGCACGCGTCCGATCAGCAGCCCGAGCGGCAGGGCGGCGGCCGCGGCCAGCGCGAACCCGCCGAAGACGCGGGCGAGCGAGGCGGCGAGATGCGTCCACAGCGTGCCGCTGAAGGCGTCGTCGTTGATCCCGCCGACGGCCAGATCCCGCATCTCGGTCCAGACCTCGGCCGGCGGCGGGATCAGGCTGTAGGGTCTCCCGACGGTGGCGAGGTGCCAGACTAGCGCGAGCGCGACGGGGAGGGCGAGCGCGAGGGCGGGCGCCGTCAGGCGCCGGAGGATGCTCACGGCGAACGAGGCCCGGTCGCGATGGCGTGTAGCGCGGGTCCCCCCTCCCGTTCGGGAGGGGGACAGGGCGAGGGGCATGACCTCTCCGGACAGACCGGACCCCTCACCCCAACCCTCTCCCGAACGGGAGAGGGGGAGCGCCGCGTCGCCGGCGGCGGCCGATCCGGCCTCCGTCGCTGCCATCGCGCTCATGTCACGCGTCCCGCATCGCGTCGACGAAGGTGGTGTCGATGAAGCCGGGCTCGGGCAGGCGCTTGATCTGCTTGAGGGCGAGCATGTGCTGGGCGTAGGCCTCGGCCTTCTTGACCTCGTCCGGGCCGAGCTGCCACGTCAGGTCGACGTTGGGGGCCGAGATCGCCAGCGCCTCGCGCTTCTGGCCGAGCTTGGCCACCGCCATGTCGATCATCGCGTCGCGGTTCTTGGCCGCGAACTCGGTGCCCTTGCGGTGGATCTCCAGCATGGTGCGCACGAGGTCCGGCTTGCTCGCGATCGTGTCGCGGTGGGTGCCGAACACCATGTTGAGCGAGCCCATCGCGGTGCCGTAGGGGTACTCGACGAGCTGGCCGACGCCGCTCGACAGGCTGACGCCGGGGGCGGGCTCGGCGCCGACATAGGCGTCGATGTCGCCCCGCGCCAGGGCGATGTGCATCTCCGAGAACGAGATCCGCACCGGCACGATGTCCCGGATCGACAGCCCCTCCATCCGCATGCGCTCGAGGGCGAACACCTCCTGCGTCGAGCCGGGCCACAGGGCGACGCGCTTGCCCTTGAGGTCCTTGATCGCGCGGATGTCGGAATCCTTCCTGGAGATGATCGCCATGCCGCCGTTGCAGGTCGAGGCGATCACCGTCAGCGGCTCGCCGGCGGCCGCGCCCAGCGTCGCCGAGGCGATGCCGAAGGTGCCGAAATCCACCGACTTGGTGACCACCGCGTTCTTGCACTCGGTCGGGCTCTCGAACGGGATCACCTCGACCCGGGTGCCCGCCGGCGTGAAGCGCTCGTAGAAGTACGGCGCGATCGAGTGGATCAGCTTGAGCGAGCCCATGCGGATCGTCACCGGCTCCGCCGCCCGGGCGACGAACGGGGCCGAGACCAGCCCGGCCCCGAGGCCGGCGAGGAGGGTGCGGCGGTCGATCATGGCTTCACTCCGGGGTCGGCGACGATTTGGAGCCTAGTTGCGCCGACCGTTGCAAACGAGTGCTCGTTCGGGATCGTGCCGTTGCGGTTCGGGCAACGGGTGGCCTAGGCTTGCCGGAGCGGGTTGCAGGACCCGTGCCCGAAGCGGGTCTTGGCGATGAAGCACACCCGGACGCTGGCCTGCATCGCCGAGATCGCCCGAAGCGGCTCGATCCGCCGGGCGGCCGAGCGCCTGAACATCGCGCCCTCGGCGCTGACCCGTCAGGTCCAGGACATCGAGTACGAGCTCGGCACGCCGATCTTCGAGCGGCTGGCGCAGGGGATGCGGCTCAACGCGGCCGGCGAGCTGCTGGTCCGGCACGCGCGCGACCAGCTCGCCGACCTCGAGCGGGTGCGCTCGCAGATCGCCGACCTCTCCGGGGTCCGGCGCGGGCACGTGGCGCTCGCCTGCAGCCAGGCCTTCGTCACGCAGGTGGTGCCGGAGGAGGTCCAGGCCTATCGCGGGCGGTTTCCGCTGGTCGGGTTCACGGTGCAGGTCCGCGACCACGTCCAGGCGGTGGCGGCGCTGACCGCGTTCGAGGCCGACCTCGCCCTGGTGCTGCAGCCGCCGCCCTCGGCCGACCTGCACGTTTTGTATTCCTGCCGCCAGCCGCTCTGCGCGCTGATGCGGGCCGGCCATCCCCTCGCCCGCGAGACCGGGCCGGTGCGCCTGCGCGACTGCCTCGCCCACGCGATGGCGCTGCCCGACCGGTCGCTGGCGATCCGCCTGCACCTCGAGCAGGCCCTGGCGCGGCGGGGGGTGCCGCTCGGGCCGGTGGTCGAATCGAGCTCGCTCGAGTTCCTGCGCAACCTCGTGCTGCGCGAGGAGGCGGTCAGCCTGCAGGTGCCGAGCGGCATCCCCGACGATCCCCGCCTCGTCAGCCGCCCGATCGACGGGCGCGACCTCGACCCGATGGTGATGATCCTCGGGCAGCTGCGCGGGCGCCTGCTCTCCGTCGCCGCGGCGAAGTTCGCCGACCAGCTCACCCAGAGCCTCGACCGGCGGCAGGCGGGGGCCTGAGGCGCGGGAGCGAAACCGCGCTCGCCGACTTTCCCGTGCGGGCCAACCAGGACAGCGACGCCATGAAGACCGACCGACGCCTGATCCACGCGAGCGAGAACGGCGACCGCTGGTGGCTCCGCCGCGCCGACGGCGCCGAGGCCGTGATCCTGCACGAGCCGAACGCGTCGTCCGGCGGCCGCACCTCCGAGACCGCGATCGGCGCCTTCCTGCGCGCCGGCGCGGGCGGGCCGGAGCACCGGGCCCTGCTCGACCTGATCGGCACGCTGGTCGACCAGCCGCCCGCCGCCCCGCCGGCCCCCGCGCCGGAGCCGGGCGCCGCCGCGGCCGAGCCGACGCCCGGCGAGGAGCTGGCCTGATCCGACGCGCCGGCAGACAAGCTCGGAAGACCGGGCCTCAGCGCGCCTTCAGCACCATCCGGCACTCGGCCGGCAGGGCCGCCATGGTCATCGTCGGCCGCGGCTTCGGCTTGGTCTTCGCCGGCTTCGGGTGGAGGATCGCGTCGCTGAACCAGTAGGCGAGCTCCTCGCCGCAGCCGTCGCCCGGGGGCGGGGCGGCCTGGTCGCCGCAGGAATCCTGGCCGTCCGGGCAGGCGAGGCGGATATGGTAGTGGTAGTTGTGCCCGTACATCGGGCGCACCTTGCGCAGCCAGCCGCGGTTGCCGTCCGCCTCGCGGCACAGGGCCTTCTTGATCGCCGGGTTGACGAAGATGCGCGCCACCTCCGGCTGCTCGGCGGTGAGGCGGATCAGGCTCAGCCGCTCCGGCGTCCAGGTGTCGGGGTCGATGTCGAGGCGGTCCGGCCGCACCATGTCGGTGGCCGAGGTCTCCTCGCGTTCCGCCCGCGTCATGCGCCGGTCCGGCATCGGGGTGAGCCACACGTCGGCGTCGAGCCCGAGCTGGTGCGAGGCGTGGCCGGTGAGCATCGGGCCGCCGCGGGGCTGGGACATGTCGCCGACGAGCAAGCCCGGCCAGCCGACCCGCGGCGCCTTGCCAGCCAGCCGCTCCAGGAAGTCGACGAGGTAGGGCGTGCCCCAGTTCCGGTTGCGCGACAGGCGCATCACCTGCCACGTCGCCCCGTCGATCGGCAGCGCGGCGCCGCCCGAGAAGCAGCCCTTGGCATAGGAGCCGTAGGCGTGGGTCGGGCCGGAGGTCGGGCCGGTGACCCGGCCGAACAGCGCCTTGGCCGGGGTCGAGGGCGCGTCGGGATTCTCCAGCGGCGGCAGGGGCTTCGGGTTGAGGCTGCCCTTGTCCTGGGCGTGGGCGGCGGAGGCCGCGAGCGCCGAGGTGAGCGCCAGGGCGGCGGGGAGGGCGAGGCGGCGCTTGTGCATGCGGGTCTGTGTATCCGGTCCGGCGGTCGCGCGTCGAGGATCGGAACGTCGCCCGTCGCCGGGGCGTTTTTCGGGCAGACCCGTGCCGCGCCCGCCGAGCGCGGGCGCACCCACCGAGCCCGAGGCCGCCGCATGACGCCCGCACCCGAGATCCCGGCCGCGAACCCCGACGAGCAGCCCCGCAGCCTGATCGCCCACGACCGCGTCGTCGGCACCGACGTGCGCCGCCCCGACGGCACCAAGGTCGGGCGGATCGAGCGCTTGATGCTGGACAAGCGCTCGGGCCAGGTGGCCTACGCGGTGATGAGCTTCGGCGGGTTCCTCGGTCTCGGCGAGGGGTTCCACACCCTGCCCTGGGGCGTGCTGCGCTTCTCGCCCGAGCACGACGCCTACGTCGTCGACATCACCGAGGCGCAGCTGCGCGACGCGCCGCCGCGCTCGCCCGAGGGCACCGATCCGGCCGAGGACCGCGCCTGGGAGGAGCGGGTCCACCGCTACTACAACGCGGCGCCGTACTGGGGCCTGTGACGCGGGCGCGGCCCGGCTACGTCGTCGGCCCGCACCAGCCCGGCAGGTAGTTGGTCTCGGGCGCCTTGGCCAAGGCCATCGCCTCCTCGAGCGCGGCCGAGAAGTCGTTCGCGACCCGCTTGGGCTTGATGTGGCGGCGGAGATAGTCGGCCCAGAGGAACTCGCTGAACGGCGTGGTGTCCTTGGCGAAGCCGCCGGCCCGGCGCAGCTCGCCGGCGAGGCTGCGGAAGGGGTCGTCGGCGAGGTCCCCCATCGTCTTCGGGATCTCCTTGAACCCGACGCGGACGCCGTCCGCATCGTAGGGGTGGACCCACGATTTGTGGTCGCACACCGTCCAGAACGCATCCTTCTCGAGGTGGTGCAGGTCGGCGACCACGGTGACCAGAACGCTCTCGACGCCCTCCTCCATGAGGGCGCGGGAGAGGTGGTGGTGGTCGATGACGTAGTGGTGCTTCTTCGGCCCGAGCAGGGTCGGCACCATGTGCGCCCCGAGGAAGGCGGCGCGCTTGTCCTCGTCGTAGTCGCGCCAGCGCCGGCGCTTCTCGGCGACCTCCCGGTAGCCCACGGTCATCTGCGTCGGGCGCAGATCCGCGATCGGGACGGGCGCCAGCACCGGCTCTCGGATGGCCATCGATTCGGTGTTCCCACGGCCGGGCTCTCGAGGCCCCCGCGGCGATCTGTCATGATTCCGGTGCCGGCGGGAAGGCGCGATCGGCACCCTGCCGTTCACGGTTGCGACAGCCGGCGGCCTCGCAGCCGAGCCTCGCAGCCGAACCTTGCAACGGCTGACTTCAGCGATGCCGTCGCGCTGCCCGCGGCACGCGCATGCGCGCCGCCAGGGCCGGGTCTCAGGTCGAGACCGGGCTGTCCTTGCGCAGGTGCCGAAGCGCGCGGAACGGCAGCAGCAGGAACTTCACGAGGGCCCGGACCGCGAGGAAGGCGGCGACCGAGGCGACCAGGGCAATGGTTTTCAACAAGGGCTCGCGCGCTCCATCCGAGGGGGTCGTCCGAGGGGTCGTCCGGCAGAATCGTCATCGCGGCGGCCCCGGCCGAGCGCCGCATCCGCGGTGCCGCTGGGGCCACGCCGCCAGGACGCGCTCCAAAGCCGGCGAGATTAAGGGGCTCGATCCCGGAACCATGCGGCCGGCGGAGCGGGCCGCCGGGCCCGCCGCGAACACGCCGCCCGCTTTGAAACCCGCGCCGCGCCGGGCCCGCTCCGGCGGCGTTTCGGCTCGGCCTTGCCAAAGCCCTGCGACGATCTGTAATGATGGCAGGCCCTGTCCGGTCCTCACGGGATCGTTTGTGCGCCGACGCCCGCGAACGGGCGACGGCGCGCCCTCGGCGGCGACGCTTCTCCGCCGCTGCGGCCCTGGACGGCCGGGGATCTGCACACGCGACGGGCCTCGTCCCGGCGCATGAGTTTCATGGAATTCGCGGCCGCCTCGGCATGACGGGACGGTCGAGATGGTTTTCGCGAGGTCGGGAATACAGATGGACGGAGGCACAGCATCGATTGCCGTTGCCCGTGCCGTCAGCGTGCGCGATGCGCGTCGCGCCGATCCGTCCGTTCCCCCGATCAGGTTCAACCCCAGGCGCAGCGGAAGCGCGCGCCGAGCGGCGGTTGACGGCAATCCCTTCAGTTCAGCCCCCGCGGCCTCGGTTTCGAGGCCGGCGCGAGCCCTCTCCCTGACGGCCTTCAGGCCGGGCGAGGCTCCACCGGGACACGGGCCCAGGAGAGCGACGTCCGCCGCCATGTCGAAAGTTCGTCATGGCCAACAACAAGATGCTCATCGACGCGATGCATCCGGAAGAGACCCGGGTCGTCACGGTTCACGGTTCTAGGGTCGAGGAATTCGACTTCGAGGCGGCCAACCGGCGCCAGCTTCGCGGCAACATCTACCTTGCCAAGGTGACGCGCGTGGAGCCCTCGCTCCAGGCCGCCTTCGTCGAGTACGGCGGCAACCGCCACGGCTTCCTCGCCTTCTCGGAGATCCACCCCGACTACTACCAGATCCCGCTCGCCGACCGGCAGGCGCTGCTCGAGGACGAGGCCCGCGACGCCGAGGAGCACCGCGAGCGCGAGGAGCGCCGCCGCAAGTCGCCGCGCAACAACGGCCGCCGCGTCCGCGGGCGCCGGGCCGAGGCCGCCGCGGCCAAGCTCGACGAGACCGTGAGCGCCGAGGATGTCGCGCACGCGACCGAGACGTCGCACGAGGCTTCGCACGCGGACGAGCACGGCGCCCAGGCCGGCGAGCCCCGTCACGACGAGGCCCAGGCGCACGAGACGCAAGGGCACGAGACGCACGTGCACGAGGCGCCGGCGCACGAGACCGGGTCCGGCGCGGATCACGCCGGCGGGACGGCGTCGGGCGAGGCGCCGGCCGAGGGCGCCATCGCGCCGGGAAGCGACGCGTCCGCCAGCCTGCCCGAGACGGCGATCGGCGAGCCCGCCGCGGAGACGCAGGACACGGCGGAGGCCCACGCGCCCGAGGCCGACGCGCCCCGCGATGCGGTCGCTCCCGAGGCCGCCGACGCGGCGCCGCGCCCCGAGGCGATCGTCGCCGTGGCCGAGAGCCTCACCGTCGCCGAGGCGCCGGCGGCGTCCGAGGATGAGCCCGACGAGGACGAGTCCGACGACGAGGACGAGGACGACGATTCGGACGACGAGGACGAGGACGGCGACGACGAGGAGTCCGACGAGGACGAGGGCGACGAGGATCCCGACGCCGAGCCGAAGATCTCGCAGGTCGGCGGCAACGGCGACGCGCTCGGCGAGCTGCCAGAGCGCCCGCGCAGCCACCGCCGCCACTACAAGATCCAGGAGGTGATCAAGCGCCGCCAGATCATCCTGGTGCAGGTCGTCAAGGAAGAGCGCGGCACCAAGGGCGCGGCGCTCACCACCTACCTGTCGCTCGCCGGCCGCTACTCGGTGCTGATGCCGAACACCGGCCGCGGCGGCGGGATCTCCCGCAAGATCACCTCGGCCGCCGACCGCAAGCGCCTCAAGGAGACCGCCCAGGCGCTGGAGGTGCCCGACGGCATGGGCGTGATCCTGCGCACGGCGGGCGCCTCGCGCACCATGCCGGAGATCAAGCGCGACTTCGAATACCTGATGCGGCTGTGGGAGAGCGTGCGCGAGCTGACCCTGTCCTCGACCGCGCCGGCGCTGGTCTACGAGGAGGGCTCGCTGATCAAGCGGGCGATCCGCGACCTCTACAATAAGGACCTCGACGAGGTCCTGGTCTCGGGCGAGGCGGCCTACGCGGAAGCGCGCGACTTCATGCGGATGCTGATGCCGCAGCAGGCGAAGGTGGTGAAGCCCTATCGCGACCCGACGCCGATCTTCGCCAAGCATGGCGTCGAGCAGCAGCTCGACGCGATGTTCTCGACCCACGTGACGCTGAAGTCCGGCGGCTACCTCGTGATCAACCCGACCGAGGCCCTGGTCTCGATCGACGTGAATTCCGGGCGCTCGACCCGCGAGCACGACATCGAGGACACCGCGCTGCGCACCAACATGGAGGCGGCCGAGGAGGTCGCCCGCCAGCTGCGCCTGCGCGACCTCGCCGGCCTGGTGGTGATCGACTTCATCGACATGGAGGAGAAGCGCAACAACCGCGCGGTCGAGAAGAAGCTCAACGACTGCCTGAAGAACGACCGCGCCCGCATCCAGGTCGGGCGGATTTCGCCCTTCGGCCTGATGGAGATGAGCCGCCAGCGCATCCGCACCGGCGTGCTCGAATCCTCGTCGATCCCGTGCGTGCATTGCGGCGGATCGGGCTTCGTGCGCGCCACCGCGTCGGTCGCGCTGCACATCCTGCGGGCGATCGAGGAGGCGCTGCTCAAGGCGTCGAGCCACAACCTGATCCTGCGCACCCGCACCGAGGTGGCGCTCTACATCCTCAACCAGAAGCGCGGGCACCTGCACGAGCTCGAGATGCGCTTCGGCGTCAGCGTGACGATCGCCGCCGACGAGCGGCTCGGCGCCACCACCGCCTACCAGCTCGATCGCGGCGAGCCGGCCCAGCGCGCCGAGGGCCCGGTCACCGGGATCCGCGCCGTGGCGATCTCGCCGATCTCCGAGATCGAGGAGGACGACGGCTTCGAGGAGGCCGAGGACGAGACCGCCGAGGAGGCGCTCGCGCAGGACGCCCTCGGCGAGGCCGATGCGGACGACGAGGCCGAGGATGCGCGCGAGGCCGGTGCCGAGCGCTCGGAGAAGTCGGACGAGGGCGACGGCCAGCGCCGCCGCCGGCGTCGCCGGCGCAAGCGCGGCGGCCGGCCCGAGGGCGGCGAGGCCGAGCGCGGCGCGCAGGCCGGCGCCGAGGCGGGCGACGAGGACGCCGAGGGCGACGCCATCCCGGGCGATATCAACGAAGGCGAGGCCACGGAGGGCGGCGACGCCGAGCCCGCCGAGGCGCAGGCCCGCGAGTCCGCGGCGCCGGCCGACGGCGAGGAGGATGCCGGCGGCCGCCGCCGGCGCCGGGGACGTCGGGGCGGCCGCGGCCGCGCCGAGGGCCGCGGCCGGGACGGCGGCGAGGCCACGCTGTCCGAGTCCCCCCTATCCGAAGGCGCCGCGTTCGAAGCCGACGCGTCGCCCGATGAGGCCGGCGATCCGATCGCCGAGCTGCAGCCGGAGCAGCCGGTGAGCGCCGAGGCCGTCGCCGAGGCGATCGCCGCGGCCGTGCCGCCCGTCGAGACCGCGGTCGAGCTGCCGGTCTCGAGCCCGGTGGAGGCGGCGCCCGCCGAAGCCCCGGCGCAGCCTTCCCCCGAGCCGGCCGCCGCCGAGGAGCCCGCGCCCGCAGCCCCCGCACGGGCTCCGGAGCCGGTGGCGGTGGTGCTCAGCGAGCCGTCCGATCCCGACCGGCCGAAGCGGGCCGGCTGGTGGTCGCGCACCAAGGCGGCGCTCACCGGCGAATGAGCCTGCGCGAGACGGGCTGAACCGGATCCGGCTCACGACATCCCGTGTCGTGAGCCGAATTTTTAGGGGCATGGACACCAATCGGCCGCGGGCGGCCGGGTGGAGCGCCGTTCCTGCGTCCGCCGCCGCCGGTCGCGCCGGGCGGTCCCCACGGCCCACGGCAACGGGTCGAGGTCCCGGGAACAGCCGAATGTCGGCCGCTCTCCGAGCAAACGCGCCCGGTCTAAACCCCTTATTGACCTATTCCATCTTAGGTTGAAGCTTTACGGCAGGGGACACAATCGATGTTGAGCTACTTCCGCAAAGCCAGGACTGAAAGGCCGGCCCTTTCGGTAGTCGCTCCCGCCAGCGTTGCCCCCGCCGTCCTCGACCGCGTCGCCGACGAGGCCCCCGCGCCGGTCGCGCCGCCGGCCGACCCCGAGACGTTGCGGCTGCCCGGGCGCCTGTCGGCCGCGGCCTCCTCGGCCGGGACCTCGATCGGCTGGCTCACCCACGATTCCGCCCAGGTCGCCGACCAGGCCCGGCTGATCGCGGCGGCGAGCGAGGAACTGGCCGCCTCGACCAGCGAGATCGCCGCCCGCTCGCAGACCTCGGCCGAGACGGCCGAGCGTGCGCGCGAGGGCATCGTGGTCTGCGCGGCCGACATGCGCCAGGCCGGCGAGCGGATGCAGGAGATCCAGGTCGGCACGTCCGAGATCGGCGGGCGCCTCGAAGGCTTCGCGGCGGCCGCGCGGCGGATCGAGGAGATGGCGACCGCGATCGCCTCGATCTCGGCCCAGACCAACCTGCTGGCGCTCAACGCCACCATCGAGGCGGCGCGCGCCGGCGAGGCGGGGCGGGGCTTCGCCGTCGTCGCCGGCGAGGTGAAGGCGCTGTCGGGCCAGACCGCCCGCGCCACCGACGAGATCCGCGCGCGGCTCTCCGCGCTCCAGACCGAGCTGTCGGCGATGCACGCCGCGGTCGGCCACAGCCGCGCCGCGGTCGCGGCGGGTTCCGAGGTGATGGACCGCGCCAACGCCCGCGTCGAGGCGGAGAGCGCGGCGGTCGCCGAGGCCGCCTCGGAGATGCGGGCGATGGCCGAGGTGATGGAGCAGCAGATCCTCGCCACCGGCGAGATCGCGACCAATGTCGGCCGGATCGCCGCCGGCACCGAGAAGTCCCGCGGCGAGATCCAGGACGCGATCGGCCAGCTCGAGGCGCTCGAAGCGATGAGCCGCACCCTGCTCGACCGCATGGACGGCGACCCGCTCACCCTCGCCCTCGCCCGCCTGCCGGCCGACTGCGCCGCCTGGAAGCGCCGCCTCGCCTCGGTGCTGATCGGCGCGGTGCCGCATACCGGCATGATGACGATCACCGTCGATCCGATCCTGCCC
>NZ_JAKSYQ010000191.1:0-341 GCF_022829665.1 Methylobacterium sp. E-041
CGAGCTCGACCTTCCAGACCTGAACGTCCCTCCCCCCGTGGCCCGGCCCAGCAAGGGGGCGATGCAGATCCTGGCGGACCAGCGCGTCCAAAAATCGGCAGCCTCCGTCGCCGGCACGCCGCAGCACGTGTGCTAGGTCGACCTCTCCCGCCCCCCGCTGCGAGGGAGGGTGGGCCTCGCGTGAGCGAGGGTCGGGAGAGGGGAGCGACAGTGCCGGATACCGCGCTCCCCTCTCCCGACCCTCGCTGACGCGAGGCCTATCCTTCCCCACAGAGGGGGGAAGAGGGTGCATTGAAAGTGAGCTTCGGCGTCCCTGAGATTTGGACTCGATCAGGCTGCCA
>NZ_JAKSYQ010000192.1:0-831 GCF_022829665.1 Methylobacterium sp. E-041
CCAGCTATGATCCAACCAAGCTGTTAGACGGGGCGCACACGGTTTTGGTCACGCAAACCGACGTGGCCGGTAACACCTCCACCGCAAGCTCACTCAGCTTCGTAGCTAATATTGCGACGGTGCAGAGTGACACTTTGGTGGTCAAGGTCTCTGGCGACAACTGGCAGGGGGATCCGCACTTCACCGTGACGGTCGACGGCAAGCAGGTCGGCGGTGTGCTGACCACCTCTGCTTCGCATGCTGCTGGTCAGACCCAGGACATCACCCTGACGGGCAACTTCGGCTCAGGCGCTCACGATGTCGCGGTGAAGTTCATCGACAACGCCGACAACGGTTGGGGCAACGATCGCAACCTCTACGTCCCTCAGGTCACGCTCGACGGGCAAACCTATGCGGGTGATACGGCTGCCAACACGGGCGGATCCAACAGCCTCGGTGTCGCCAATCTCTACAGCAACGGTACCGCTACCTTCCATACCAACGTGACCACGACGAGCGGAGCTGCTGGGTCAGCTCCGCCACCAGCGTCGACGACCACGCAGCCGACTTCAACGACGACGCCGCCCGCTTCGACGACGACGCTACCAACGACGGTGCAGAGTGACGCTTTGGTGTTCTAGGTCTCTGGCGACAACTGGCAGGGTGACCCGCACTTCATCGTGAAGGTCGACGGCGAGCAGGTCGACCGCAAGCTAACCACCCCCGCTTCCCATGCTGCTCGCCATTCCCAGGACATCACCCTGACGGGCAACTTCGGCTCAGGCGCTCACGATGTCGCGGTGAAGTTCATCGACAACGCCGACAACGGCTGGGGCAACGATCGCAAACTCT
>NZ_JAKSYQ010000054.1:0-815 GCF_022829665.1 Methylobacterium sp. E-041
GCGCTGCGGCGGTTGACCCCGAGCTTGCGATAGAGCGCCGAGACGTGATTGCGCACCGTATTCGGCGACAGCTTCAGCTCGGCCCCGATCTCCTGATCATTGGCCCCCTGACAGATCCGCGTGATCATGTCCCGCTCCCGAATCGTCAAGTTCGCGACCCCGACCGACGGCCGGCCGGGACGGGTCGGGTTGCGTAGGGTCGCGAGCTTGTCGATCACGCTAGGGCTGAACCACGACGCGTCAGCCATCACCGCCTCGATCGCGGTGATCAGTTCGCGTTCCGAGCGCTTGCGGGCGGTAATGTCCTGCAGGACGCACAGCACGCAGGCCTCACCGTTGATGATCACCTTCTCGGCCGAGATGAAGCAGTCGATCTCGGCGCCTGCCGCATCCTGCAACACGGCCTCGAAGCCTCGGACGCTGCCGAGCCGCTTGAGATCGCGTGAGAACTTGCGCTGCTCGGCGCGATCGCCCCAGAGCGCGAGGTCCGTGAGTGATTGGCCATCCGCGGCCTCGGGGGCATGCCCGAACGCGGTGACGAAGGCTTGGTTGACGCTGGTAATCTCCAATCCGTCCGCCCTCATCAGCGCGCTCGGCACGGGCGAGAGATCGAATGCCTTGGCGAAGCGCTCCTCGCTGTGGCGCAGCGACATCTCGGCTTTACGGCGATCCTCCAGGTCAGCGAAGGTGAACAGCATGCACAGCTCGATGCCGCCCGGGCCCGGCATCTCGATGGCGTGTCCGGCCACGATCACATAGCGGCCCTTCCCGCAAGGCGTGGCAAGTTGCGCCTCCATCTGCGGAATCGTGTGGCC
>NZ_JAKSYQ010000217.1:0-436 GCF_022829665.1 Methylobacterium sp. E-041
CCGGCATCACGGCGAACGCCACCGTCAGCGGCGTCACCAATGCGGGCGCGACGGTGACGCTGGTCGACGAAGCCGACCGTGCGGCCGCCGATGCGACCGGGCAATCCACCATCGCCCCGGCCGGGCTCGTCGACGGCGTCCACACGTTGACGTCGACGGAAACCTATCTCGGCGTCGCCGCGGGCTCCGCACGTGTCGGCCTCGTCCTGGACCGTGCCGCCCCGGGCACGCCCGGGCTCGCTCCCGCCCACGACACCGGCGCATCGGCGAGCGACCCGATCACCTCGGACGCATCCCTCACCGTGCATGCGGCTGAGACCGGCGGCAAGCTGGGCTGCGTCGTCGACGGCAGCGCGGTCGGGGCCTACGACCCGAGCACGCTGAAGGACGGCGCCCATACGGTCTCGGTGACCCAGTCGGACGCCGCCGGAAACGT
>NZ_JAKSYQ010000204.1:0-25519 GCF_022829665.1 Methylobacterium sp. E-041
ATGGTGATGCCGGGCGACAACGTGACCATGGACGTCACGCTGATCGTGCCGGTGGCCATGGAGGAGAAGCTGCGCTTCGCCATCCGCGAGGGCGGCCGAACCGTCGGCGCCGGCGTCGTCGCCGCCATCAACGCGTAGTCGTCAGACAGATCGGCCCTTCGTCTCCCGGGACGAAGGGCCGGTGCCCGGACACAGCATCCGTCAGGGGACGATTGAGGGAAGGGCCCTCGCGCCCGCCCAACACGTTTCCGTCGAGGTTTAGGTCATGAACGGTCAAAACATCCGCATCCGCCTGAAGGCGTTCGATCATCGCATCCTGGATGCGTCCACCCGCGAGATCGTCTCCACCGCCAAGCGGACCGGCGCGACCATCCGCGGCCCGATCCCGCTGCCGACCCATATCGAGAAGTTCACGGTCAACCGCTCGCCGCACATCGACAAGAAGTCGCGCGAGCAGTTCGAGATGCGCACCCACAAGCGCGTGCTCGATATCGTCGATCCGACCCCCCAGACCGTGGACGCGCTGATGAAGCTCGACCTCGCCGCTGGCGTGGACGTGGAGATCAAGCTCTAAGCCCCGCCGGGTTTAGAGCTTACCGTTTCATCGCGCGAGGGAGACACCTTATGCGCTCAGGCGTCATTGCACAGAAGGTCGGCATGACCCGGATCTTCACGGAAGCGGGGGAACACGTTCCCTGCACCGTGCTCAAGATCGAACAATGCCAGGTGGTCGCCCACCGCACCGTCGAGAAGAACGGCTACGTCGCCGTCCAGCTCGGCGTCGGCAAGGCGAAGGTCAAGAACGTCTCGGCCGCCGAGCGTGGCCGCTTCGCGGTCGCCAAGGTCGAGCCGAAGCAAAAGATCGCCGAGTTCCGCGTGTCCGAGGACGCGCTGATCCCGGTGGGCGCCGAGATCACGGCCGATCACTTCATCCCGGGCCAGTTCGTCGACGTGACGGGCACGACCACGGGTAAGGGGTTCGCCGGCGGCATCAAGCGCTGGAACTTCGGCGGTCTGCGCGCCACCCACGGCGTGTCGATCTCGCACCGCTCGATCGGTTCGACCGGCGGCCGTCAGGATCCGGGCAAGACCTTCAAGAACAAGAAGATGCCCGGTCACATGGGCGTCGACCGCGTCACCACGCAGAACCTGCGCGTCGTCCGCACGGACGTCGAGCGCGGCCTGATCCTGGTCGAGGGTGCGGTTCCCGGCGTCGCCGGCGGCTGGATCCAGATCCGGGACGCGGTGAAGCGCAAGCTTCCGGCCGAAGTCCCACAGCCCGGCAAGTTCCGTGAGAACGGCGCGTCGGCTGCCCCGCAATCCGCCCCCGAGGCGCCCGCTGCCGAGGAGAACGCGTGATGAAGCTCGATATCACCACCCTCGACGGCGCCGGCGCCGGCTCGGTGGAGCTCGACGAGGCCATCTTCGGCCTCGAGCCCCGCGCCGACCTGCTCCAGCGCATGGTGCGCTGGCAGCTCGCCAAGCGTCGTGCCGGCACCCACGCCGTGCAGAACCGCTCGGACGTGAACCGGACCCGCAAGAAGCTGTACAAGCAGAAGGGCACCGGCAACGCGCGTCACGGCGCAGCCTCGGCTCCGCAGTTCCGCGGCGGCGGCCGTGCGTTCGGCCCGGTCGTCCGCGACCACGGCCACGACCTTCCCAAGAAGGTCCGTGCCCTGGCCCTGCGTCACGCCCTGTCGGCCAAGGCCAAGGCCTCGACCCTCATCGTCGTCGACGACATCAAGATCGAGGACCACAAGACCAAGGGTCTCGTCGAGCGCTTCGGCAAGATGGGTCTCTCGAGCGCGCTGATCATCGGCGGCGCCGAGGTCGACGAGAACTTCGGCCGCGCCGCCCGCAACATCCCGATGATCGACGTGCTGCCCGTGCAGGGCATCAACGTCTACGACATCCTGCGCCGCGACACGCTCGTGCTGACCCGCGCCGCGATCGACGCGCTGGAGGAGCGTTTCAAATGAGTGCCGATCCGCGCCACTACGACATCATCGTCTCCCCGGTCATCACCGAGAAGGCGACGAACCTCACCGAGCAGAACAAGGTCGTCTTCCGGGTCGCTCCGAAGGCCACCAAGCCGCAGATCAAGGAAGCGGTCGAGAAGCTGTTCGACGTCAAGGTCACGGCGGTGAACACCCTCGTGACCAAGGGCAAGAAGAAGATCTTCCGCGGCATGCGCGGACAGCGTTCGGACGTGAAGAAAGCGGTCGTGACCCTCGCCGAAGGTGACACGATCGACGTCACGACCGGCCTCTGACATAGACCGGGTAGGGATTTAAGCCGATGGCCTTGAAGACATTCAAACCGGTCACGCCGAGCCTGCGCCAGCTCGTGCTGGTCGACCGCCGTGAGCTCTACAAGGGCAAGCCGGTGAAGGCGCTGACCGAGGGCAAGTCGTCCTCGGGCGGCCGCAACAACCTCGGGCGGATCACCGTCCGCTTCCGCGGCGGCGGTCACAAGCGCTCGCTCCGTCTCGTCGACTTCAAGCGTCGGTCGCAGCCGGGCGTGTCGGCGACCGTCGAGCGGATCGAGTACGATCCGAACCGCACGGCGTTCATCGCGCTGATCAACTACCCGGACGGCAAGCAGAGCTACATCATCGCTCCGCAGCGCCTTCAGCCGGGCGACAAGGTGGTCTCGGGCGAGGGCGTCGACATCAAGCCGGGCAATGCCGGGCCGATCGGCGGCATGCCGGTGGGCACGATCGTGCACAACATCGAGCTGAAGATCGGCAAGGGCGGCGCCGTCGCCCGCTCCGCCGGCAACTACGCTCAGATCGTCGGGCGCGACCAGGGCTACGTGACGCTCCGCCTGAACTCCGGCGAGCAGCGCCTGGTCCACGGCCAGTGCTACGCGACGGTGGGTGCGGTCTCGAACCCGGACCACATGAACATCTCGCTCGGCAAGGCCGGGCGCAACCGGTGGCTCGGCAAGCGTCCGCACGTCCGCGGCGTGGCCATGAACCCGGTCGACCACCCGCACGGCGGCGGCGAGGGACGCACCTCGGGCGGCCGTAACCCGGTGACGCCCTGGGGCGTGCCGACCAAGGGGAAGAAGACCCGCTCGAACAAGCGGACCGACGTCTTCATCCTGTCCAGCCGCCACAACCGCAAGAAGTAACCATCATGGCACGCTCACTCTGGAAGGGGCCGTTCGTCGACGGCTACCTCTTCAAGAAGGCCGAGGCGGCTCGCGGGTCGAGCCGGAACGAGGTCATCAAGATCTGGAGCCGTCGCTCCACCATCCTGCCGCAGTTCATCGGGCTCACCTTCGGTGTGCACAATGGGCAGAAGCACATCCCGGTCTACGTCTCCGAGGAAATGGTCGGTCACAAGTTCGGCGAGTTCTCGCCGACCCGCACCTTCCACGGCCACGCGGCCGACAAGAAGGCGAAGAGGCGCTGACATGGGCAAGCAAGCCACCCCCCGCGCGCTGCCCGAGAACGAGGCCAAGGCCGTGGCACGGATGCTCCGTGTCTCGCCCCAGAAGCTCAACCTCGTCGCGCAGATGATCCGCGGCAAGAAGGTCGAGTCGGCGCTCGCCGACCTCGAGTTCTCCCGCAAGCGCATCTCGACCGAGGTCAAGAAGTGCCTCGAGAGCGCGATCGCCAACGCCGAGAACAACCACGATCTGGACGTCGACGACCTCGTCGTCACCCAGGCCTTCGTGGGCAAGGCGCTGGTCCTGAAGCGCTTCCACGCCCGCGCCCGCGGCCGCGGCGCGCGCATCCTGAAGCCTTTCTCGAACCTCACCATCGTGGTTCGCGAAGTCCGCACCGCCGAAGCGGCCTGAGGAGAATCTGATGGGTCAGAAAGTCAACCCGATCGGTCTCCGGCTCGGCATCAACCGGACCTGGGATTCCCGCTGGTTCGCCGGCAAGACCGAATACGTCAAGCTGATGCACGAGGACGTCGCGATCCGCGCCGCCCTCATGAAGCAGCTCAAGCAGGCGGCGGTCTCCAAGATCGTCATCGAGCGCCCGCACCGGAAGTGCCGCGTCACCATCCACTCGGGCCGTCCGGGCGTGGTGATCGGCAAGAAGGGCGCCGACATCGAGAAGCTGCGCAAGCTGGTCAACACGATGACCAAGGCCGACGTGACCATCAACATCGTCGAGGTCCGGAAGCCCGAGATCGACGCCGTGCTGGTGGCCGACTCGATCGCGCAGCAGCTCGAGCGCCGCGTCGCCTTCCGTCGCGCCATGAAGCGCGCCGTGCAGTCGGCGATGCGCCTCGGGGCCGAGGGCATCCGGATCAACTGCTCCGGCCGTCTCGGCGGCGCTGAGATCGCCCGCCAGGAATGGTACCGCGAGGGCCGCGTGCCCCTGCATACGCTGCGCGCCGACGTCGACTACGGCACGGCCACCGCGTTCACGACCTACGGAACGTGCGGCATCAAGGTCTGGGTGTTCAAGGGCGAGATCCTCGAGCACGACCCGATGGCGCAGGATAAGAAGGCGCAGGAAGAGGGCGGCCGTTCGGGCGGTCGTCGCGAGCGCGATGGCGAGGGTGACCGCGGTCGCGGTCGCCGCGATCACGCCTAAGCGCGATCGTCGGACCCCCGAGCCAAGGAAGGTGTTGAGAGGCTGCCATGTTGCAACCCAAGAAGACCCGGTTTCGTAAGCAGTTCAAAGGTCGCATCTCCGGTGCGGCCAAGGGCGGCTTCGACCTGAATTTCGGCCAGTTCGGCCTGAAGGCGGTGGAGCCCGAGCGCATCACCGCGCGCCAGATCGAGGCGGCCCGCCGCGCGATCACCCGTGAGATGAAGCGTCAGGGCCGGGTCTGGATCCGGATCTTCCCCGACGTTCCGGTCACGTCGAAGCCGACCGAAGTCCGCATGGGCTCCGGCAAGGGCGCGCCCGAGTACTGGGCCGCCCGCGTCCACCCGGGCCGCATCATGTTCGAGGTCGACGGTGTCGCCGAGGACATCGCGAAGGAGGCGCTCCGCCTGGGCGCCGCCAAGCTGCCCATCCGCACGCGCGTCGTGCAACGCATCGCCGACTAAAGGGAGGCAGATCATGAAGTCGTCACAGAGACAGTCGGATCTCGCCGCCCTGTCGCCGGACCAGCTGAGCGACGAGCTGCTGAACCTCAAGAAGGAGCAGTTCAACCTGCGCTTCCAGGGGGCCACCGGCCAGCTCGAGAACGTCGCCCGCGTCCGCGAAGTCCGTCGCGACATCGCCCGCGTCCGCACCCTGCAGCGTCAGAAGACGCTGCAGGCGACGTCGGCCTGAGGAGTTTCATCATGCCGAAGCGCGTATTGCAGGGCGTCGTCGTCAGCGACAAGGGCGAGAAGACCATCGTCGTGAAGGTGGAGCGCCGCTTCACCCACCCGGTGATGAAGAAGACCGTTCGCCGCTCGAAGAACTACCATGCCCACGACGAGGCGAACGCAGCCAAGGTCGGGGCCACGGTGTTCATTGAGGAGTGCCGGCCCTTCTCCAAGACCAAGACCTGGAAGCTCGTCGAGGGCGAAGCCGCATCGGCCGAGGCTCCCGCGGCCGCCTGATCGTCTTGGACGGACCGTGAGACGGGCGCAGGATTCTGCGCCCGTTTTTTCGTTTCTGATCCGAGAACGACGTCGGTGCCTAACCGTGTCGAGCGTTCGACGATTCGACCGCGGCTTGGGTTCGACCCATCAATCTCGATCTCCCCATGACCGGCGAGTCGGCCGGTGGCGCTTTTCGCGCCTCGTCGCACAATCCTCACGAGGAGCCTGCCGTCATGCGTCGCTGACGGGAGGAAGCTCCTCTGAACGAGGATGAGCCGCATGCTGAAAAACGCCAATCGCGCCTGGGAAGCCCTCCTCGGCTTCTTCGGCGCCGATGACGTGAACGGGATCGTTAGTTCGAGGCGTGTCTTCGGCATTCACCTGCTTCCGGACCTGCAGGCAGAGACGCTTGCACAGGTGAACCCGTACGCCCCGACCCTGTTGGGCGTCCACCAACCCTACGAACAGCGTCCGCTGACGATCTCCGGCCTGCTGGTCCGCGGCAATGATCAGGCCATCGCGATCACGCCGTTGCAGTATCGCGACGTTGACATCGGGGAGAGCGAACCGTTCCCGGCGTTGAACACCGGCCTTTGGTTGTTCCAGGTCGACGGCCAGCCGGTCGCGGTGCTCCTGTCGCAGTATTCCAACTTCAGGTCGGGCAAGTTCGCTCAGGTCGAGATCGCAACGCTGCCGGGATCCGAGGCTCAGGCGTTCGCGCGCACGTTTCTAAAACGTATTCAAGAGGCGGGCGCGAACTCGATCCTGTATCGCGGCAAGGTCCTCTCCTTCGAGGGTGGATCCGACTATTCCGGCATGAGTACGGAGATGTCCGTCCATAAGCTGTCGCCGGTGGCCCGAGAGGCGATCATCCTCGACGACGCCACGATGGCGCGCCTGGATCGCCACGTCTTCGCGTTCGACCGGCATCGCGCCGGTCTGCTCCGCCTCGGGCAGTCGATCCGGAAGGGTCTGCTCCTTTATGGGCCGCCCGGCACCGGGAAGACTCACGTGATCCGATACATCGCCTCGAATTTACCGGCCCGGACCACCATCCTGATCACGGCGGAGCAGGTCCAGGACCTGGCCCGATACATGCTGCTTGCGCGCACCCTGCAGCCGAGCATCGTCGTGCTGGAAGACGTGGATCTGGTCGGGCGCTCGCGGGAGGGCATGAACAGCCCGAAGACGGAGGTCCTGTTGAACCGTCTGCTCAACGAGATGGACGGTCTGGGCGACGATGCGGACATCCTTTTCCTCCTGACCACCAACCGGCCCGAGGAGATCGAGGAGGCCCTCGCGTCGCGTCCGGGACGCGTCGACGAGGCCATCGAGATCGCGAATCCCGACGCCGCCTGCCGCGCACGGCTGATCGCCCTCTACGGAGGCGCCTTGAGCTTCGAGGAGGGGGCCATCGACGACGCGGTCGCGCTGTCGGAGGGAGCGAGCGCCGCCTTCGTCAAGGAGATGGTTCGGCGTCTGTCTCAGGCTTCGCTCTCCTGCGGACATGACGATGCGGTGGACCGCGCCACCGTCGCAGACGTCCTGAGCGAAGCTGCGGAGAACGGAAACCGGATCGGCCGCCGAATCATCGGTCTCCCGAGCAGTCCCACGCGGGCCGGGCGTGCCGGCGCCCCACCCCTCGACGGCTGCGGCGAGGATCTGGAGCTCGGCACGGATTAGGCGGAGGCCCGCCCGGAACGTCTTCCACCCGAGGGCCGGCACGGAAAGTCTTGCGCCCCTGCGCCCCGTGGTGTAGTGGGCACCCCTTCGCGACATGTGAGAGGGGTGTTCGCGCCCTTCGTACGCGGTGACCGCGCCGGCGCTGGATAAGCGCCGATAGCGCGGTCTGTCATATGAGCCGGGGACATCAGATCCCCATCAGGCGTCGTCCGCCGGGCAATACCGCCCGTGTGCGGAAACCCGCCTGAAACAAGGAAAGGTCACTCCTGTGATCCAGATGCAGACGAATCTGGACGTCGCCGACAACTCGGGTGCGCGTCGCGTGATGTGCATCAAGGTGCTGGGCGGGTCGAAGCGGCGCTATGCCGGCGTGGGCGACATCATCGTCGTGTCCATCAAGGAGGCGATCCCGCGCGGCCGCGTCAAGAAGGGCGACGTCATGAAGGCGGTGGTCGTGCGGACCGCCAAGGAAGTGAAGCGTCCCGACGGTTCGGTGATCCGCTTCGACAAGAACGCGGCCGTGCTGATCAACAATCAGAAGGAGCCGATCGGGACCCGCATCTTCGGGCCGGTGCCGCGCGAGCTGCGCGCCCGCAACCACATGAAGATCATCTCGCTGGCTCCGGAGGTGCTGTGATGGCAGCCAAGATCAAGAAGGGCGACACCGTCGTCGTCCTCACCGGTCGCGATTCCGGTCGCTCCGGCGAGGTCATCCAGGTGATGCCGAAGGACGACAAGGCGCTCGTCCGCGGGATCAACCTGGTCAAGAAGCACCAGAAGCAGAGCCAGAACCAGGAAGGCGGCATCATCTCGAAGGAGGCCGCGATCCAGCTCTCGAACCTCGCGTTGCAGGACGCGAACGGCAAGCCGACCCGCGTGGGTTTCCGCATCCTCGAAGACGGCCGCAAGGTCCGCTTCGCCAAGACCACGGGGGATCAGATCGATGGCTGAGGCCAACAAGGACGCCTACGTCCCGCGCCTGCGCGCCCACTACGACGAAGTCATCCGCCAGAAGCTCATCGAGCAGTTCGGCTACAAGAACCCGATGCAGGTTCCGCGGATCGACAAGATCGTCATCAACATGGGCGTTGGCGAGTCCACCGCGGACTCGAAGAAGGCCACCGTCGCCGCCGGCGACCTGGCGCTGATCGCCGGCCAGAAGCCGGTCATCACCAAGGCCCGCAAGCCGATCGCGACCTTCAAGGTCCGCGAGGGCATGCCGATCGGCTGCAAGGTCACCCTGCGCCGCCAGAAGATGTACGAGTTCATGGATCGCCTCGTCACGATCGCGCTGCCGCGCGTCCGCGACTTCCGCGGCCTGAACCCGAAGTCGTTCGACGGCCGCGGCAACTACGCGCTCGGCCTCAAGGAGCACCTCGTGTTCCCGGAGATCTCGTACGACAAGGCCGAGCAGACCTGGGGCATGGACATCGTCGTCGCCACCACCGCCACCACCGACGAGGAAGCCCGCGCTCTCCTCGCCGCCTTCCAATTCCCGTTCCGGCAGTAGGCGTCCCTCGGGATACCTAGACGCGGACACCGGAGGATAGACAATGGCAAAGAAGAGTTCAGTCGAACAGAACAACCACCGGAAGGAGCTGGTCAAGCGCTTCGCTGCGAAGCGCCAGGCCCTGCTCGCGACCGCCAACGACGAGTCCCTCGAGATGGAGGAGCGCTTCGAGGCGCGCCTCAAGCTCGCGGAGCTTCCCCGCAACTCGTCGCCGACCCGCGTGCGCAACCGGTGCGAGATCACCGGCCGGCCGCGCGCCTATTACCGCAAGATGGGCGTCTCGCGTATCGCGCTGCGCGAGCTCGGGAACCGGGGCCTGATCCCGGGCCTCGTCAAGTCGAGCTGGTAAGGAGGCACCCATGGTCAACGATCCCGTGGGCGATATGCTCACACGCATCCGCAACGGCCAGATGCGCCGTCGCAACGTCGTTTCGACGCCCGGCTCGCGCCTCCGCGCGAACGTCCTGAACGTGCTGAAGTCGGAAGGCTACATCCGCGACTTCGCGACCACCGAACTCGGCAACGGCCGGACGGAGTTCGCGATCGAGCTGAAGTACTACGACGGCCAGCCCGTCATCCGCTCGATCCAGCGCGTGTCGAAGCCCGGCCGCCGCGTCTACTCGGCCGTCGGCGATCTGCCGCGCGTCGCCGACGGTCTCGGCGTCACCATCGTGTCCACCCCGCAGGGCGTCATGGCCGACCACGAGGCGCGCGAGCGCAACGTCGGCGGCGAAGTGCTCTGCAAGGTGTTCTGATCCCCGGATAAGGAGAGAGGCAGATGTCTCGCGTAGGCAAGAAGCCCGTCCCCGTTCCGGCCGGCGTCACCGCGTCGGTCACGGGTCAGACGGTCAAGATGAAGGGCTCGAAGGGCGAGCTGCAGTTCGTGGTTCCCTCGCTGGTCGACGTGGCGCTCGAGGACGGCGCGATCACGGTGACCCCGAAGGACCAGTCCAAGGCGGCGCGTTCGCTCTGGGGCACCTCGCGGGCCCAGGTCGCGAACCTCGTCGAGGGCGTGTCCAAGGGCTTCGAGAAGAAGCTCGAGATCACCGGCGTCGGCTATCGCGCCGCGATGGCCGGCAAGGCGCTCAAGCTCTCGCTCGGGTACAGCCACGACATCGAGTACCAGATCCCGGCCGGCATCACGATCGTGACGCCGAAGCCGACGGAGATCACGATCTCCGGCATCGACCGCCAAGTCGTCGGCCAGGTCGCCGCGGAGATCCGCGACTACCGCGGTCCCGAGCCCTACAAGGGCAAGGGCGTGAAGTACGCCGGCGAGTTCATCTTCCGCAAGGAAGGCAAGAAGAAGTAAGGGGGCTGAGACATGTCACGCAAACTCGAAGCCCTCGATCGCCGCAAGGCGCGGGTGCGCCGGGCGCTCCGCGCCTCCGCCAACGGCCGGCCGCGCCTGTCGGTGTTCCGCTCGTCGAAGCAGATCTACGTTCAGGTCATCGATGATGCGGCGGGCGTCACGCTCGCCGCCGCCTCGTCGATCGACAAGGGCCTGCGCGCCGACCTGAAGACCGGCGCCGACGTCGCCGCCGCCTCGGCGGTGGGCAAGCTCGTCGCCGAGCGCGCCAAGGCCGCCGGCGTCTCGAAGGTCGTGTTCGACCGCTCGGGCTACCAGTACCACGGCCGGATCAAGGCTCTGGCCGAAGCCGCTCGCGAGGGTGGCCTCGACTTCTAAATCTCGGCGGTGCGGAGGCGGCGCGTCCGCCTCCGGCGATGACGATTCAAGCGAGCGGGCCCGCCGCCCGCGCCAGTGAGATGAAACGGAAGCAACATGGCACGTGAACGTGAAGGCGGTGGCCGCGGCCGCCGCGACGACCGCGAGGAGCGCGACAGCGAGTTCGTGGACAAGCTCGTCCACATCAACCGCGTCGCCAAGGTGGTGAAGGGCGGCCGTCGCTTCGGCTTCGCCGCGCTCGTCGTCGTCGGCGACCAGAAGGGCCGCGTCGGCTTCGGCCACGGCAAGGCCCGCGAAGTCCCCGAGGCGATCCGCAAGGCGACGGAAGCCGCCAAGCGCGGCCTCGTCCGCATCTCGCTCCGCGAGGGCCGGACGCTGCACCACGACGTGCAGGGCCGTCACGGCGCCGGCAAGGTGATCCTCCGCGCGGCTCCGCAGGGCACCGGCATCATCGCCGGCGGCCCGATGCGCGCCGTGTTCGAGACGCTCGGCATGCAGGACGTCGTGGCCAAGAGCCTCGGCTCCTCGAACCCCTACAACCTCGTGCGCGCCACCTTCGAGGCGCTGAAGAACGAGGACAGCCCGCGCTCGGTCGCCGGTCGTCGCGGTCTCAAGGTGTCCACGCTCCAGGCGCGGCGCACCGATTCGGACCCGTCCGACCAGTCCGAAGCCGCAGTCGCGTAAGGGGAGGGCAGCATGGCTAGCAAGACTGTCCGCGTGGAGCAGATCGGTTCCCCGATCCGCCGCGAGGCCTCCCAGCGCCAGACGCTGGTGGGCCTGAAGCTGAACAAGCTTCACCGTGTCTCCGAGCTCGAGGACACCCCCGCCGTTCGCGGCATGATCCGAAAGGTCGCGCACCTCGTGCGCGTCCTCGACGACGCGGCTTGAGGAGGGCGCGATGAAGCTCAACGAGATCCGCGACAACGAAGGCGCAACCAAGAACCGGATGCGCGTCGGCCGAGGCATCGGCTCCGGCAAGGGCAAGACCGCAGGGCGCGGCGTGAAGGGTCAGAAGGCCCGGACCGGCGTGGCCATCAAGGGCTTCGAGGGCGGCCAGATGCCGCTCCACCGTCGCCTGCCGAAGCGCGGCTTCAACAACCTCTACTCGACCGACCTCAACGAGGTGAATCTCGGCCGGGTGCAGCAGGCGATCGACGCCGGCAAGCTCGACAAGGCCGCGACCGTGACGGTCGAGGCCCTCGTGCAGGCCGGGATCATCGCCCGTCCGCGCGACGGCGTGAAGCTGCTCGGCGTCGGCGAGCTGACCGCGAAGGTCGCCTTCGAGGTGACCCGCGCGTCGAAGTCGGCGGTCGAGGCGGTCGAGAAGGCCGGCGGCAGCGTCGTCGTCGCCTACGGCGCCGGCGTCTCGGTCCGCGGCAAGGGTGGCAAGGACTTGGGCGGCAAGGGCGAAGCGACCGCCTGAGCGCGGTTGCCTCGCCGGGAGCGACCCCTTAAGTCGAAGCTTCGAGCGGCGGCCCGTGCGACCTCGCATGCGGCCGCCGCTCCCGTTTTCAGGGAAGCCCCGCGGCTCCCTCGTGACCCATCATCAGGACACAGGCCATGGCCTCAGCCGCCGAGCAGCTCGCCGCGAACCTCAATTTCGGTGCCATCGCGAAGGCGGATGAGCTCAAGAAGCGCATCTGGTTCACCCTCGGCGCGCTCGTGGTGTTCCGGCTCGGGACCTACATCCCGATCCCCGGCATCGACCCGGAACAGTTCGCGCGCAACTTCCAGCAGCAGGCCGGCGGCGTGCTCGGGCTGTTCAACATGTTCTCCGGCGGTGCCGTCGAGCGCATGGCGATCTTCGCGCTCAACATCATGCCGTACATCTCGGCCTCGATCATCATCCAGCTGCTGACCTCGGTGATCCCGAGCCTCGAGACGCTGAAGAAGGAAGGCGAGTCCGGCCGCAAGGTCATCAATCAGTACACCCGCTACCTCACGGTGGTGCTGGCGCTGGTCCAGTCCTGGGGCATCGCCGTCGGCCTCCAGGGGTCGAGCGCCGCGATCGATCCCGGCCCGTTCTTCCTCGCCTCGACCGTGATCACGCTCACCGGCGGCACGCTGTTCCTGATGTGGATCGGCGAGCAGATCACCTCCCGCGGCATCGGCAACGGCTCGTCGCTGATCATCTTCGCCGGCATCGTCGCCCACCTGCCGACCGCCATCATCGGTGCGCTCGAGCTGTCGCGCACCGGCGCGCTGTCCTCGGCGGTGATCCTCGGCGTCGGCGTCGCCGCGATCGGCCTCGTCTACTTCATCGTGTTCATGGAGCGCGCCCAGCGCCGGTTGCTGATCAACTATCCCAAGCGCCAGGTCGGCAACCGGATGTACGAGGGCCAGACGTCGTTCCTGCCCTTGAAGCTCAACACCTCGGGCGTGATCCCGCCGATCTTCGCCTCGTCGCTCTTGCTGCTGCCGGCCACCGTGGCGAGCTTCTCGGCCAACCAGGGCACCGGCGTGCTGGCGACGGTCACGACCTATCTCGGCCACGGCCGTCCGCTCTACATGGCGCTCTACGCCGCGCTGATCATCTTCTTCGCGTTCTTCTACACCGCGGTGGTCTTCAACCCGCAGGAGACCGCCGACAATCTGAAGAAGCATGGCGGCTTCATCCCCGGCATCCGGCCCGGCGAGCGCACCGCGGCGTTCATCGACAAGGTGCTGACGCGCATTACCCTGATCGGCGCGCTCTACCTGACCTTCGTCTGCCTGGTGCCGGAGATCATCGCCTCCTACGCCTCCGCCAGCCTCGGATTCGGCGGCACGTCGCTGCTCATCGTCGTGTCGGTGACGATGGACACCGTGGCGCAGATCCACGGGCACCTGATGGCGCACCAGTACGAGGGCCTCGTCAAGAAGGCCAAGCTGCGCGGCGCGTCGACGACCCAGCGGCGGCGCTGAGCGATCCTGCTCGGCGACACGAGAGACACAATCGCCGGAATGACGAGTGGACAGCGATTTGCCCGCTCGCCCGTCCGGCGGAAGCCGCTACAAGCAACACCGACGCGGGAACGACGCCGACACGGCGTCGCCGCGCGCCAAGAAGCCCTGAGAGACGGGCACGGACGAGGATAACGCCCATGCGGATCATTCTGCTCGGACCACCCGGCGCGGGGAAGGGGACGCAGTCCGAGCGGATCGTCGCGCGATTCGGCATCCCGCAGCTTTCCACCGGCGACATGCTGCGCGCGGCCGTCGCTGCCGGAACACCGGTCGGACTCCAGGCAAAGGCGGTGATGGAGAGCGGCGGCCTCGTGTCCGACGCGATCGTCGTCGGCATCGTCGCCGACCGGATCGAGGAGGCGGATGCGCGCGGCGGGTTCATCCTCGACGGCTTTCCCCGCACCGTCGAGCAGGCCAAGGCCCTCGACGTGATGCTGGACGAGAAGGGCCTGCATCTCTCGACCGTGATCGAGTTCAAGGTCGATGAGAAGGTCCTGGTCGGCCGCATCGCCAAGCGGGCGGAGGAGACCGCCGCCCGCGGACAGCCGGTGCGGAAGGACGACACCCCCGAGGTGTTCGCCTCGCGTCTCGAGGCCTACCGGATCCAGACCGCCCCGCTCTCGGCCTATTACGAGCGCGCCGGGATGCTGCAGACCGTGGACGGCATGGCGCCGATCGACGCGGTGACGGATTCGCTGATGACGATCCTCGAATCGCATCGCGAAGGCGTGGCGTCCTGAAGCCATCCTTCCGGGGACCCATGATCATGTCGACGCATGCGGCTCGGGCGATCCTCGCAGCGCTGACCCTGACGGTCGGCGCGATGCCGATGGCGGCGTGGGCCGGCCCGGCGCAATCGTATCAGTACGAGCGGCGGACGACCGGCCGCCTGTGCAGGCCGCCGCTGAAGTTCGCGGCCGGCGCGTGCGTGCGGCGCTGCCCGGCGGGCTTTCGCGACAACGGCGGGTATTGCCGCCAGCTGAACCAGCGCTTCTGACGTCGACCCGAAGACACCCACGCCCCTGCGGTTCGCCAGGTGACGTGATGGGAACGATGCAGCGCGCCGGGCGCGCCCGCCGGGCCCGGCGCGGCGTCTTATCGTGCCGAACCGTTGACATCACCGCCGGCCCGCGCTAGCAGGCCGGTCTTCGTCTGCACAGCCGTTGGTCCGAGGTGCCCTCCAAGGGGCGGCCGCGGGCCGATTTGTCGTTGACGGGCGTGCAGGGGCCGGCCTCCACCGGACGCACGCTTTCCCACAGGACGGCCCGGGCGATCGCCCGTACGCCACATGGAGCATGACCTTGGCCCGTATCGCCGGCGTTAACATTCCGACCAACAAGCGCGTCGTCATCGCGCTCCAGTACATCCACGGCATCGGCGCGAAGAAGGCCGAGGAGATCACGGAGAAGGTCGGCATCCCGGCCGAGCGCCGCGTGAACCAGCTCACCGACGCCGAGGTGCTGCAGATCCGCGAGACGATCGATCGCGACTACCTCGTCGAGGGCGACCTTCGCCGCGACGTCTCGATGAACATCAAGCGCCTGATGGACCTCGGCTGCTACCGCGGCCTGCGCCACCGCCGCAACCTGCCGGTCCGCGGCCAGCGCACGCACACCAACGCGCGCACCCGCAAGGGCAAGTCCAAGCCGATCGCCGGCAAGAAGAAGTAAGCTTACGAATTCGGAGGCTGCGCCCGGCGCGGTCTCCCATGCATCGTGCCGGATCTCCCTCGACGGGAGCCGGCGTGACGGGGCGGCGCTCCGCGGATGTGCCGACCGAACCCATACGAGAATCCCGAGCACCTGGAATTACGGGTGCGCTTGAAGGACAGGTATCGAAAAGATGGCCAAGGAACCGACCCGCGTCCGCCGGCGCGAACGCAAGAACATCGTCTCGGGCGTGGCGCACGTCGCCGCCTCGTTCAACAACACGATGATCACCATCACCGACGCGCAGGGCAACACGATCTCGTGGTCCTCCTCGGGCGCCATGGGCTTCAAGGGCTCGCGGAAGTCGACCCCCTACGCCGCGCAGGTCGCCGCCGAGGACGCGGCCCGCAAGGCCGCCGAGCACGGTATGCGCACCCTCGAGGTCGAGGTCTCCGGGCCCGGCTCGGGCCGCGAGTCGGCGCTCCGCGCCCTCCAGGCCGCGGGCTTCACCGTGACCTCGATCCGTGACGTCACCTCGATCCCGCACAACGGCTGCCGCCCGCGCAAGCGTCGGCGCGTCTGAGGCGGACGGAGACACACGTGGCGGATACGAAGATCCTTCCCGGCGTCAAGCGCTGGAGCGTCGGTGACATCACGCTCACCGTGCTCAACGACGGCTGGTTTCAGAGCTCCCTCGATCTCGTCACGGGCATCTCGAAGGACGAAGCCGGCGCGCTGCAGCGCGCCGGCTTCCGTACGCAGGAGCCGCGGGTGATGCTCAACGCATTCCTGCTGACGGGCCCCGGCCGCAAGCCGGTGCTGATCGATTCCGGCTACGGGTCGTTCGGTCCGCCGACCATGGGTCGTGTGCCCGCAGCGCTCGCTGTCGCGGGCGTGGCGCCCGAGGCGATCGAGACCGTTCTCGTCACGCACTGCCATCCCGACCATATCGGTGGGCTGGTGGTCGACGGGAAGGCCGCCTACCCGAACGCGGAGATCGTGCTGCATTCGGACGAGGCGGCGTATTGGCTCCCCGATGCGGCGCTCGCCGCCGCACCGGACGGGGCAAAGCCGTATTTCGAGAACGCCCGCAAGGCGCTGGCACCCTATGCCGGCCGGGTGCGCGAGCAGTCCGGCGGGGAAGTCCTGCCGGGCATCACCGCGGTGCACCTGCCCGGCCATACGCCGGGCCATTGCGGTTTCCGGATCGTTTCGGGGGACAAGTCGCTCCTGGTGTTCACCGATGTGGTGCACCTGCCGGCGATCCAGTTCAAGCAACCCGAGGCGGGCGTCGGCTTCGATGTCGACGGCGACCAGGCGCGGGCGACCCGCAAGGCGATCCTCGCGGATCTGGCGGCCGACGGGACCCGCATCGCCGGCTCGCATCTCGAATTCCCGGCCGTCGGCACCGTGACGCGGGATGGGGACGGATACCGGTTCGTGCCGGATCTCTGGGTCGCCGACGAGGCGTAGGCCCGGAGCAGTCTTTTAGGGACCGATCGACGCTGGGGGCAGCGTCGATCGGCCGAAGCGCGGACCCGGACGTCGCGGGTTCGTGCGTCAGGAGAGGTAGGATCGTGGTCATTCAGAAGAACTGGCAAGAGCTGATCAAGCCCAACAAGCTGCAGGTCTCGACCGGCGACGACCCGAAGCGGGTCGCCACCGTCGTGGCCGAGCCGTTGGAGCGCGGCTTCGGCACGACGCTCGGCAACTCGCTGCGCCGGGTGCTGCTGTCCTCCCTCCAGGGCGCGGCCGTGACCTCGGTCCAGATCGACGGCGTCCTGCATGAATTCTCCTCGATCCCGGGCGTCCGCGAGGACGTCACCGACATCGTCCTGAACATCAAGACGATCGCCATCCGCTCGCAGACCGACGCCCCGAAGCGCATGACCCTGCGCAAGACCGGCCCGGGCCTCGTCACCGCCGGCGACATCGGCACGGTCGGCGACATCCAGATCCTGAACCCCGACCTCGTGATCTGCACGCTGGACGACGGCGCCGAGATCCGGATGGAGTTCACGGTCGCCACCGGCAAGGGCTACGTGCCGGCCGAGCGCAACCGCCCCGAGGACGCGCCGATCGGCCTGATCCCGGTGGACGCGCTGTTCTCGCCGGTGACCAAGGTCAGCTACCGCATCGAGACAACCCGCGAGGGCCAGGATCTCGACAAGGACAAGCTGACGATGACCGTCGAGACCAACGGTGCGGTGTCGCCGGAGGATGCGCTGGCCTACGCGGCGCGCATCATCCAGGACCAGCTCCAGGTGTTCGTGAACTTCGAGGATCCGCGCAAGGAGGAGGCCGCCCCGCTCGCGCCGCAGCTGCCCTTCAACCCGGCGCTGCTCAAGAAGGTCGACGAGCTCGAGCTTTCTGTGCGTTCGGCGAACTGCCTGAAGAACGACAACATCGTCTACATCGGCGACCTCATCCAGAAGTCCGAGGGCGAGATGCTGCGCACCCCGAACTTCGGCCGCAAGTCGCTCAACGAGATCAAGGAAGTGCTGGCCGGGATGGGTCTGCACCTCGGGATGGACATCCCCGGCTGGCCGCCGGAGAACATCGAGGATCTCGCCAAGCGCTTCGAGGAGCACTACTGAGGGCGAATGGCGAGTAGGAGTAGCGAATAGGGGTGTCCGTAGGGCGCCCCGGTTCCGCTGCACTCTATTCGCTACTCGCTACTCCCTATTCGCCTTCAAGATGACGGTCGTACCGTGGCACGGCGACCGCAAAAACCAGGAGAGCCAACATGCGTCACGGATTCCGCGGTCGTCGTTTCAACCGCACCACCGAGCACCGCAAGGCGATGTTCGCCAACATGTCCGCCGCGCTGATCAAGCACGAGCAGATCATCACCACGCTGCCGAAGGCCAAGGACCTGCGCCCGGTCATCGAGAAGCTGATCTCGCTCGGCCGCATCGACAGCGTCCACACCCGCCGTCTCGCCATGTCGCAGATCCGCGACCACGACATGGTCAAGAAGCTCTTCACGGTGCTCGGCCCGCGCTACACGGCCCGTCCGGGCGGCTACTGCCGCATCATGAAGGCCGGCTTCCGCAAGGGCGACAACGCCCCGCTCGCCGTGATCGAGTTCGTCGACCGCGACGTCAGCGCCCGCGGTAAGGATTCGGGCCCGGTGCTCGGCGGCGAGAGCGAAGCGGCCTGATCGGCGCCTCGACAGCACGAGTTCGAAGAAAGGCGGCCGAGAGGCCGCCTTTTTCGTTGGCCCGAGGCCGTTGCGCGATGCTCGTTCCGGGACGACCGCGATGCGGCGAGCGCATACGGTCGAGGCCGGCGTTTCTCGGGGACGGACGCGCTTCGAACGCGTTTCCGTCGGGACGGACGGCCGGGCCGACGCGTCAGGCGCCGGGCGGGTCGCCCAGCAGCAAGGAGACGCGGCGGGCGAGCTCGGCCGACTGGAACGGCTTCGTCAGCACCGGCAGGTCGTGCGGGATCTCCACCGCCTCCGCGTGCCCCGTCAGGATCAGCACAGGGACCTCGGACCAGCGGCTCCGCACCTCGGCCGCCAGCTCGACGCCGGTCATGCCGGGCATCGCGAGGTCGGCGACCACGAGGTCGAAGCGGCGCTGCTCCATCAGCGCGAGCGCGGCCGCGCCGTCCGAGGCCTCGATCTCGTCGTAACCGAACCCGTTGAGGAACGAGGCGGTGACGTGCCGGACCTCGGCGTCGTCGTCCACCACCAGGATGGCCGCCGCGCGTGCCGCCGCCGGCGCGACCGCGACGTCTGCCTCGTCCGCCACGACGGCCGCGGAGGCCCGCGGCAGGGCGAGGTCGACGCGGGTGCCGTGCCCGACCCGGCTGTCGATCCGCAGGCGGCCGTGGGATTGCTGGGCGAGGCCGAACACCATCGCGAGGCCGAGGCCGGTGCCCTGGCCGACGGCCTTGGTGGTGAAGAACGGCTCGCAGACCCGCGCCAGGATCTCCGGCGGGATGCCTTCGCCGGCATCGCTCACAGACACGGCGACGTAGGCGCCGCTCCGCACGTCCGGATCGTCCTCGATCGTCAGCGCCGCCGTCTCGATGACGATCATGCCGCCCTCGCGCATGGCGTCGCGGGCGTTGATGCAGAGGTTGAGGATGGCAAGCTCGAGCTGGTCGGGGTCGACCTGAACCGGGCCGAGATCGCTGCCGAGCCTGGTCTCGACGGTGACGAGCCCGCCGAGGCTGCGCCCGAGCAGCGCCGACATGCCCTCGACGAGGGCGTTCACGTCGGTCGGCCGGGCACGCAGGTCGTTGGCGCGGCTGAAGCTCAGCAGGCGCTTGGTCAGCGAAGCGCCGCGCTCGGCCGCGCCCCGCGCGTTCTCGATCAGCCGAAGCACGCGGGGCTGCTCATGGACCTTCGGCGCGGCGAGCTCGAGGCTGCCGAGGATCGCGGTCAGCAGGTTGTTGAAGTCGTGCGCGATGCCGCCGGCGAGGGTGCCGAGCGCCTGCATCTTGTCGGACTGGCGCAGGCGGGCCTCGAAGCCCTTCTGCTCGGTGACGTCGCGCTCGATCGTGGCGAGATGCGCGATCGCGCCGGAGGGGCCGCGGATCGGGACCCGGACCACGTGGCTCCAGCGCTCGGCGCCGATCGGCCCTTCCGCGGAGACGACGTCGCCGATCTCGCCCGAGCGGATCGCGGCGGCGTCGGCCTCGGCGCTCTCGGCGGCGCGCGTCCCGGGCAGCTCGGCTTCGCTGCGGCCGAGGCAGCCCGCGACGTCGAGGCCGAGCAGCGCCGCCTTTCGGGCGTTGAGGCGCAGGAAGCGCCCGGCCGCGTCCTTGAACGAGATCGCGTCCTCGGAATGGTCGAGCAGGCCGCGCAGCAGGGCCCGCTCGGTGGCGAGTTCCCGTCCGAGCGCATGGCGCTCGAAGGCGTTGCGCACGGTGCCGCGCAGAAGGTCCGCGTCCCAGGGCTTGGCGACGTAGCCGCTGATCCCGCCGCGGTTCAGCGCGCCGATCACGGCGGTGATGTCGGCGTACCCGGTGAGCAGGATCGCCTGGGCTTCGTGGAACCCGCGCATCTCGGCCAGCAGCGCGTCGCCGGTCATGCCGGGCATGCGCTGGTCGGACAGGACGACGGCGATGTCGGGATCGTCGCGCAGGATGGCGAGGGCGTCCGCCGGCTTCGTCGTCGTGACGATGCGGTAGGTGTCCTCGAACAGGTCCTCGAGGGCGATCAGGATGTCCGGCTCGTCGTCGACGGCCAGGATCGTGCCTCTGGTCATACGGTCGCCGTCTGCCTCGGAATCCCGATCACGAAGCAGGCCCCGCCGCCGGGAGCCGTCTCCACCGTGAGCGAGCCGCTATGCGCCTGAACCACGCTGTAGGCAATCGCGAGGCCGAGCCCGGTTCCGGCCCCGACCGGCTTGGTGGTGAAGAACGGCTCGAAGATCTTCTCGCGCAGGTCCTCGGGGATGCCGGGGCCGGTGTCGCTGATCCGGATCAGGTCGGTCTCGGGCGTGGTCTCGGTGACGACGCGGATCCGCCCGCCCTCGGGCATCGCGTCGGCGGCGTTGCCGAGGATGTTCATCACCACCTGGTTGAGCAGCGCCGGGGTGCAATGGATCTCGGGGCGCCCCGCGAAGTCGCGCTCGACGGCGATGCGCGAGCCGAGCTTGTGCTGGATCAGCGCCAGCACCGTCTCGATCGCCTCCGGCACGTTGACCAGGGAGCGCTCGCCCTCGTCGAGCCGCGAGAACTTGCGCAGGTTCAGGACCAGGTCCTGGATGCGGGTCAGGCCCATGCGCATCGCACCGACGCGGTCGCGCGCCTTGGCCAGGCCCTTCTGCGCCGCGGGGTCGGATTCGGGCATCGGCAGCTCGCCGAGCACGCGCTCGACGGTGCCCTGATGCGCGAGGATGAAGGCCAGCGGGTTGTTGATCTCGTGGGCGATGCCGGCGACCAGCTCGCCGAGCGAGGCCATCTTGGCGGCCTGGACAAGCTTGGCCTGCGCGTCGGTGAGCTTGCGGTTGGCGAGCGCGAGGTCGTCGTTGGCGCGCTCAAGGGCGTCGGCCAGCCGTGCGCGCGCCTCCGCGGCCTCGGCCTCGGCGCGCGCGCGCTCGACCGCCTGCTGCCGGGCGCCGAACTCGCCGGCGATGCGGCGGTCGTCCTCCTCCAGGAAGCGGCGCCGCACGAGGCCGCGCACCCGCAGCGCCAGCACCTCGGCATCGGACTTCGAGACCACGTCGTCGGCGCCCGCGGCGTAGGCCTGGACGAGGAAATCCTTGGGGGGGTTGCTGCCGGCGACCCCGACGAGGTGGAACCCGGCGCCGGCCACCCGGACGCCGCGGCGCTGGTCGATGGCCCGGCACAGGGCGAGGCCGTCGAAGGCCGGGCCGAGCAGGTCGACGGTGACGCAGTCGAAGGCCGTCGCCTCGCCCTCGGCGTCGAGGACGGCGAGCGCCTCGTCCGGCCCGGCGCTGGCGGTGACGGCGTGGCCGTCCTGGCCGAGCAGGCCGGCGAGGAAGGTGCGGTAGGTGGCGCTGCCGTCGATCACCAGCACGCGCCCGCGCCGGAAGGCGGCGGCCGACGGGGTCTCGGCGCTGCCGGGCGCCACGCTGCCCAAGCGCTCGCGCAGGAGCGCGCGGATGCGCAGGATCAGCAGGTCGCGGTCGCCGGACTTGGCGACGTAGGCGTCGGCGCCGCTCTCGAGGCCCTGGCGCTCGCCGTCGCGGGCGCCGGTGAGCATCAGCAGGGGGAGGGCGCGGGTGCGCAGCGAGAGGCGAAGCTGGCGCGTCAGCTCGTCGCCGTTCATGCCCGGCAGGTGGTAGTCGGCGACGACGAGGTCGGGCAGGCCGTGGTTGAGGTGGTCGAGCGCGGCTTCCGCGGTCGGGCAGCGCTCGACCTGGAAGCCGTGGCTCTCCAGCAGCAAGCGAAGCTCCAGCGCCTGCGTCTCCGAATCCTCGACCAGGAGGATGCGGGCGGCCTCCGTCGCCGTGCCGGCGGTGCCGTTCATGCCGGCCGGTCCTGCGAGCCGGCCCCGGGCATGGCGAGCTTGAGGACATGGGCCGAGACGCGGTCGAGGGGCAGGACGGCGCGGGCGGCCTTCAGGCGCACGGCCGCCGCCGGCATGCCGTAGACGACTGCCGTGCTCTCGTGCTCGGCCACCGTCTGTGCGCCGGCGGCATGCATGTCGAGCAGGCCGAGCGCCCCGTCCTCGCCCATGCCGGTGAGCAGAACGCCGAGCCCCGTCGCGCCCGCCTGCCGCGCGACCGAGCGGAACAGCACGGTCGCCGCCGGTCGCTGGCCGGAGACCGGCAGGCTGTCGAGGATGCGCAGGATCCGGCCCGGCCCCAGCTCCAGGTGGCGGTCGCCCGGGGCGACGTAGACCCGGCCGGGCTCGGCCCGCTCGCCGTCGCGGGCGACCGTGACGGGCATCGGCACCACGCCGTCGAGCCAGGCCGCGAACCCGTCCATGAAGGCCGCGCCCATATGCTGGACCACCAGCACCGGCAGCGGGAACGTCTCGGGCAGCGCCCCGATCACGCGGGCGAGCGCCGGCGGGCCGCCGGTGGAGGCGGCGATCGCCAGGACGGTCGGCGGCAGGTTCGCCGCGGGTGCGGACGCGGCCGCCGCGGTGCGCCCGAGCCACTCGGTGCCGATCGGGCGGCGGCGGATCACCGGGACCTGCGCCATGATGCGCAGCTGGGTGCAGATCTCGCCGGCGACCGCGTCGTAGCCGGCATGGGTCGTCGCCACCGGCTTCTCGACCACGGACAGCGCGCCGGCCCGCAGGGCGTTCATCGAGATGCGCAGCGAGGAATCCTCGACCGAATCGGCGATCACCACGATCGGCGTCGGGTGCTCGGACATGATGCGGCGGGTGGTCTCGAGCCCGTCGATGCCGGGCAGGCGGATGTCCATCGAGATCACGTCGGGCCGCACGCTGTCGATCGCCGACAGGGCCTCCTCGCCCGACGCGACGGCGGCGACGCAGGCGAGGCGGGGATCGCGGGAGAGGATGTGGCGCAGCAGCTCGCGCACCACCAGGCTGTCCTCGACCAGCATGACGCGGACCGGCTCGCTCACAACAGCTGCCCGATGGTGTCGAGGAGCTGGCGCTGGTCGAACTTCTGCTTGGTGAGGTAGGCGTCGGCGCCGAGGTCGAGGCCGCGGGCGACGTCGGCCGCGTCGCCCCGCGAGGTCATCAGCACCACCGGCAGGCGCGCGAACCGCGTCTCGGCGCGGATCGCGGCGAGCAGGCCGAAGCCGTCGAGCCGCGGCATCTCCACGTCGGCGAGCACGAGGTCGAACACCTCGATGTCGGCGTGCAGGCGATCGAGGGCGTCCTGGCCGTCGACGCACACGACCACGCGATAGCCGGCGGCTTCCAAGATGCCCTTCTCCAGGGTGCGGGTGGTGATCGAATCGTCGACGACGAGAATCGTCGCGCGGTGTTTCGAACGTGGCGCCTCCGCCAACGTTCCGCCAGCATCTGCAACCCCGTCGCCCGGCCTCGCCGCCGCGCCGGCGGCACCCGCCCGCGCGGCGAGCCCGTCGGGATCGAGCACCAGGGCGGGCACGTCGCCGGGCAGGATGACGGTGCCGGCGACGAGCCCGGACTCGGCGCCGACGGACGGCGCCGGCAGCACGAGGAGGGTGCGCACGTCGTGGAGCGCGTCGACGGCCAGCGCGAAGCGGCGGCCGCCGGCCCGCACCAGGATCGCGGTCAGGTGCGGGCTCGCGGAGGCAGGGCCGCCGAGGATCTCGGCCAGCGCGACGATTGGGAAGGTCTCCTCGGCGCCGCCCGCGCCGGGCACGCGCAGCACCGGGCGGCCCATCGCCTGCGGCAGGCCGGCCCGATCGAGGCGCAGCAGGCGCTCGACCGCGGCGCCGGGCAGCGCGTAGGTCGCTCCACCCGCCTCGACGAGGAGCATCGCGCGTCGTGCCGCCGAGAGCGGCGCCGAGATGGTGAGGATGCTGCCCCAGGGCTCACGCGGCTCCAGCCGGGCGCTACCCTGGAGCGCGCGGGCGGCATCGGCGACCACCGAGAGGCCGAAGCCGCGCCCGGACAGGGCGTCGACCGCCGCGGCGGTCGAGAAGCCCGGCTCGAAGACCAGGGCGAGCAGGGCCTGCGGATCGGTCGGATCCCCCGGGCGGAGCAGCAAGCGGCGCAGGGCCGTCGCCTCGATCGCCGCGAGGTCGGGGCCGGGGCCATCGTCCGCCACCGACACGACGAGGCGGCCGCCGCGGATCGCGACCTCGAACAGGATCGCCGCCGCGTCGGGCTTTCCCGCCGCCCGGCGGATGTCGAGCGGTTCCGCGCCGTGGCTGAGCGCGTTGCGCAGGGCGTGCAGCACCGGGTCCTTCAGCGCCTGCAGCATCGCGCGGTCGACCGGCAGGTCGAGGCCGCGGACGGCGAGATCGATCTCGCGGCCCTGCTCGCGCGCGGTCTCGCGGAGCGAGCGCGGGAAGCTTCCGAACACGGTCTCGGCCGGCACCAGGGCGAGGCGCTCGGCCTGAAGGCCGACGCGGGCCGCCGCCCCCTCGACGGCACCGGCCGCCGCGACCTGACGGCGCGACAGGTCGGCCGCCTCCCGTGCCAGGCCGGCGAGGCTCGCCTCGACGCCGCGCATCTCGGTGCGGACGGCCTCCACCGCGAGGCCGACCGCTTCGTCCCTGTCCGACCCGGCATCGCGTCCGGCCTCCTGCCGCAGGAGCCGGGCGAGGTTGGACACCGCACCGCGCGCGAACGACGCCTCGGCCTGCCGCCGCAGGTCTTCGGACAGGCGCGCGAGCCGGGCGAGCCCGTCGGAGATCGCGGATCCGACGCCGAGCGTGCTCGCGAGCTCGTGGCTCGCCCGGGTCAGCGCCTCGACCGCGTCGGCGGGCACGCGCAGAAAGGCCGGGCCGGCCTCGGCGGGCGGCTCGACGCCGGACGGCGGCGCAGCGGGCGAGGAGGGCGCGGCGGATTTCGGCTCGGCGGGCGGTCTTGCCGAGACCGGCGGTTCGGCCTCGACCGGCGGCTCGATCTCCGCCGGCGAGGGTGTCGTCGCGTCCGGTGCCCGGGCGCCCGCGAGGCAGCGGTCGAGCGCCGCGATGGCGTCGGCCGGCATCGCGACGTCCGGGTCGGCCTTCATCCCGGCGACGTAGGCTTCGATGCGATCGAGGGCGAGATGGGTCGCGTTCCTGGCCTCGCGATCGAGGGCGGCGCCGGCCGAGACCTTTTCGAACAGGCTCTCCAGGCGATGCGCCACCGCCTCGACCGGCGGCAGGTCGACGGCCCGGGAGGCGCCCTTGAGGCTGTGGGCCCGTCGGAAGATGTCGTTCCAGTCGGGCGCGCGGCCGGTGCCGTCGGCGCCCAGAGCCGCGCGGATCGCATCGATGTGCTCGCGGTGCTCGACCTCAAAGGCCGCGAGCAGCAGCTGGCGGATGTCGGTCACGGCGTCCGCCCGCCGGTCAATGCCGGTAGCGTTCGGCGAGGGCCATGAGGGCTCCTGCGAGCTCGGTGAGGTTGGCCGAGGCCGCCTCGACCTCGCGGGTGCCGGCGGCGGTCTGCTGGCTCGCCTGGCGGATGTTCTGCAGGGCGCCCATCACCTGCTC
>NZ_JAKSYQ010000205.1:0-317 GCF_022829665.1 Methylobacterium sp. E-041
CATGCCCCGTGCCGGTGAGCGAGGCGATAGAGAGGGAAGCTGCATCACTCTTCCCTCCACATTTGGCGTGGGAAGGTACCCTGCGGAGTAGGGGGGGAGAGGTGCGCGACGGTGCCGGATACGGCGCTCCTCTCTCTCGACCCTCGGTGACGCGAGGCCGACCCTCCCCCGCAGAGGCGGGAGGGGAAGACGCTGATGGACTTGAATCCGTTGTGTGACTCGTCCGCTCGCGCTGCAGCAGGACGGGCCGGCCGGTGCGGGTGACGCCTGCCTCCGTCCGCACGGCTGCCGACCAGGCGCGTGCGGTCCACTCGGCG
>NZ_JAKSYQ010000206.1:0-3861 GCF_022829665.1 Methylobacterium sp. E-041
GGAGCTTTCGATCGCTGTAGCGCTGCTCTGACCGCGTGCGTGGTCGTGGCGCAGCCGTGAAGAACCTGTCCCATAACGCCTCCCGGAATGCAGCGACCTCAGCGAAACTGATGCCACCACACCTCGGGACTGCACAGCTAGCCTTCCGACTACCCATGCCCACCACAATGCAGTAGCCTATCAATCGGCCTGGTCGAAATTACCGGTTAGGTCAAGATCAGCACGTCCGCCTGACGTAGCTTGTTAACAATCTCCTTAGACTTCGGGTGTTTTACCATCTTGTCCGTCCCCCAGGCTCAAAAGCCATCCCAAAGGGCGGACCACTTCAATGGGGGCGGATCAGGCGAATCAGTCTGGGAAGGGTCAAAGCCTCTCTTTCCCTCTTAGTCGCTTTATCACGAAGCATCAACATGATAACGGCGACCGTTGCAGCTAGGCTTCCCCCCAATGGCATTGTCAAGATAACAGCGATCACTTCGTAATCAGCCATCCAGGCAGCCGTTGCTACCCCACCGAGTAAGGCTGTTAATGTGAGTACAAGCATGACATCCTCGTTTGCAACTCATAGTTGCGTTGCACCATGCTCGAAGAAGGGCTGCGGTACCAGTCTGTCGCCTCCCGCAGGAGTACGTAGCCAGAGGTAGGGTGAAGCCGCTGTGCGTCTCCGCTGTTGCTCGGTGCTCTCGGATCTGTTCATCCTACGCGGCGTACCTAGCCATATCCATTCGGATAACGGGCCGGAGTTCGTTACAAAGACCGTCCAAGCTTGGATTACTGGCGTCGGAGCAAAGATGGCCTATACCACGCCATGCTCACCATTGAAGAAGGCCACGTCCTCTCACCCGACTAGATCACTGCCAAGGGGCCCGCAGCGCGCAGTCACTGAAATGCTGTCTCAGCGTAGAGCTACTTCGGGGCTTAGCCGATCCCGCATCTCCTTGCCGGCTTTGAAGGCAAGCACCGTCTTGGCCGGCACCACGATCCGAGTCTCTGTTCTCGGGTTGCGCCCTTGCCGGATTGGCTGTTCTCTCACTGCGAAGGACTCGAACCCGCGGATTTCCATACAATCACAAGCCGGAAGAGCACCCGAGAATGATATCGACCAACCTCACGCAGTCCTTCTCGTAGAGATGCGGGTTTAGGGCAGCGAGGCGCAGGATGGGGTCGGACCAAATCATGAGGTCCTATTCACTAGGTGCTTGGGCTGGATCTTTAATTGGGAACTCCGACACTTCCGCCTTAGCTTCAATGCGTCTGGCAGCCCATTTGTGCCGCCTGGCGTCAGACGCACACTCGGGGCATATCGAGCGTACCGCTTGGTTGCTGCGGGCCGCAATACGACGATCAAAAGCATCCATGCGCGTACGCGCTTCTGCGTTGGCAATAGCACCCGTGATCGTTGGATCATCAGGTACCTGCTCAACGTGCGAGCCTTGCGTGCTGATCGCTGTCGGCTGAGAATGTGGGACAGCGAAGCGCCTTTGAGCCGCTACAGGTTCAATTAAGCTGACGATTGTGATTATCGCGAAGGCAGTACGACACATGGCAATGGCCTCGCGAGAATGGCTGCCCGGTTGAAGTGACCGAACATCACGAGACACCAATAACATTACAGAAGGCTTAACCTTTGTCTGGACGCAGGAGCGCTTCTCCGATCCCCGACCGGAACCGAAGAGATCAGAAAGGGTAGGGACGGCATTCGATGTCCGTCATTGACGTGACCGGCTGGCTTTGGACCAGGCTGATTGAGAGGATCAGTCAGGACCGAAGGAGTGGACATGAAGCGAGGTTAGATGCAGACCGGGTCCCTTCAGTCATTGCCGTTCCAGTCGAACGTATTAGCGGCGTGATATCCCCTGCGGCGGGCTCCGCCAGCGAAAGCCCCGGTGACATACCGAAAGACGAACTCGCCGCAGCCGTTCTTGAAGAGGATGTATGCTGGCTCGACTATGTCGGCGTAGTCGTCCTCATAAAGGTAGCACTAATAGGAGATACCGCACGAAGTTTCTCCGTAACGGTTTGTGTAATAGCAAGTGGATATAATTAACAAATAGATAGAATGAACGGACTGTCAGTTTCTTCGCTATGATCTTTGCATAAATCAACAACCGATACACGGCTGCCCTGCGAAGACCGTACTGGACATTATAATGAACTCCAATGGGTAAGCGCAGTAATTTTTCTGAGCCGAACGTCGTCAAATATTACGTTTATTCCTGTTGATTAAATTATCTTAGTACTTTACAATCTACGAATATTAATTTAAATGTAAATTGCTATGTAAATACAATTTGATAATTATGGTTTTTGGGGAGTCTGCCGTGGCATATAGCTACTCTGTGTCAATAAACGATCCAAGTAGTTTTGAAAAAGACACAGCACTTCTTACAGTTGTGCGGGCTGCTGCATCTGAATGGTCGCGATATATCTCTGGATTTGGATCGCTTGACATTCAAATTGATGTTGGACCCACAACGCGTGCTAATGCAAGTGTTGCGACCGCTGTAAATTTGAGCTTTGATAACTCAATATCACTCGTTGAATTAGGGACTGTCAATGAACTAAGGACAGGGATTGATTCAAACGGAGTTATGCCAGACCTCACTATAAACGTAGATCCGGACTTTTTACAAACGCTTTGGTTTGATCCTACTAAATTAACGGCAATTCCATCAGATAAGGTAGATGGGTTGAGCGTATTTATGCATGAAATCGGGCATGGCCTAGGATTTCTTGGGTATCGCAGTCCCATAGACGGCAGGCTTGCTGGGTACGAGACACCTTGGGATCGTCTTATAACGTTAAATATTGATGGATCCGCAACGTTCAATGGGGCCTACGCGAGCGCCATTTATGGAAATTTAGTTCCGATAACAACATTACAGAATGGTGAGCAGTATAATCATCTTGGAAATGACGTCGCTGAGAGCGCTGGGCACGACTTAATGAACGGCGTAGCCTTCTATTACGGACAGCGTTATTCCATATCGGATCTTGATTTAGCCATACTAAAAGATATCGGATTAAGTATCAGTGCGATTGTTGGTGATGATTCCTATTTGTCAAATGGTAGCGAAGGGAGGTCTAGCACTCTGATCCTTCGCGTTTCAGAAGACGCCTATCAGGGTGACCCGCACTTCACCGTGACGGTCGACGGCAAGCAGGTTGGCGGCACGCTGACCACCTCTGCTTCGCATGCTGCTGGTCAGACCCAGGACATCACCCTGACGGGCAACTTCGGCTCAGGCGACCGCGCTCTCGCGGTGAAGATCATCGACAACGCCGACAACGGCTGGGGCAACGATCGCAACGTCTACGTCCAGCAGGTCACGCTGCACGGGCAAACCTAGGCGGGTGATACGTCTGCCAACACGGGCGGATCCAACAGCCTCTGTGTTGCCAATCTCTCCAGCAACGGTAGCGCTACCTTCCATACCGGCCAAAATGACACTTGGTGTTCAAGGTCTCTGGCGACAACTGGCAGGGTGACCCGCACTTCACCGTGACGGTCGACGGCAAGCAGGTCGGCGGTGTGCTGACCACCTCTGCTTCGCATGCTGCTGGTCAGACCCAGGACATCACCCTGACGGGCAACTTCGGCGCAGGCGCTCACGATGTCGCGGTGAAGTTCATCCACAACGCCGACCACGGCTGGGGCAACGATCGCAACCTCGGCGTCCATCAGGTCACGCTCGTCGGCCAGGCCTAGCCGGGTGCTACCGCTGCCAACACGGGCGGATCCAAGAGGCTCGGTGCTGCCAATCTCTACAGCAACGTCGTGGCTACCTTCCATACCGGCCAACATGACACTTTGGTGTTCAGGGTCTCTGGCACCAAATTGCAGGGTGAGCTGCTCTTCAC
>NZ_JAKSYQ010000209.1:0-2845 GCF_022829665.1 Methylobacterium sp. E-041
GTGCCGAAGTGGGTCGTCGGGGACCGCGGCGACACCCGTAACGCCTTTCGCGAGCACATCTGGAACATGGTCGCGACCGGCGATCCCACCCCAGCGCCACGAGGCGCCCGTCGCGTGCCCAGACTGCATCCACAACAACCGCAGGCAGGTCGAGCACCTCTGGGCCAGGCCCAAGGAATGGCGTGCAATCGCCACCCGCTACGAGACGACCGCGGCCTGCTTCAGGGGCGTCCTCTCCCGCGCTCCAGCCCTCGATTCGCCCACGCGATGACACCCACTAGACCAACCGCGAGCAGAACCAACGGCTCGCAGTCTTCTTCGGACTTCACCCAACAGACATAATTCAGAAACGGCGCCTATCGTGTTTTTTCGACGACTGACGCCACGGTTTGCGACCGGCCCGTCACATGTGCCAATCTCCACCACCGGTCATATGCACGACAGCGGTGCTGCCGGTGCTCATCAAGCCCGCCACACCGCTGCTGCCGGCTGCCACACTGCCAGCATGAGCCTCGCTGTCGAGCGTGACTTGGTGGACGTAGAGGTTGCGGTCATAACCCCAGCCGCCATACGCATCGTCTAGGAACTTAACTGCCACATCGTGGGTCCCTGAGCCGAAGTTGCCGGTTAGGGTGATGTCCTGGGTCTGGCCCTCGGCGTGCGAGGCGGAGGTGGTGAGCGTACCGCCGACCTGCTTGCCGTCGACCGTCACGATGAAGTGCGGGTCACCCTGCCAGCTGTCGCCAGAAACCTTGAACACCAGGGTGTCATCCCCGCCCGTATGAAAGGTAGCTGTACCGTTGCCGAGGAGGTTGGCCGCCCCGTTGCTGTTAGATCCCGCATTGTTAGTGCTGCCGCTACCATCTTGACCTTGCCCGTTCAGGCTGACCTGGTGGACGTAGAGGTTGCGATCCTTGTCGGCCGACCCGCCATACGCATCGTCGATGAACTTGACCACGACATCGTGGGCGCTTGAGCCGAAGTTGCCCGTCAGGGTGATGTCCTGGGTCTGGCCAGCAGCGTGCGAAGCAGAGGTGGTCAGCACACCGCCGACCTGCTTGCCATCCACCGTCACAATGAAGTGCGGGTCACCCTGCCATTTGTCACCAGAGACCTTGAACACCAAAGTGTCTGTATCGGTGTTCATAGGTGGGGTCGAGACAGAACCAGGATTTGCGGGAGGAGCTGAGGGTGTCTCTGGCGACGAATGATCCAAGTTTGCAATGGCGCTCCTGTAGATGGCACCGGCGTTAGCATTTATTCCTGTGCTGAGCTTACCACTGTAGTCGGCATTTGAGTCCCAATAGTTCTCGTAGACCATATTGTGGTCGGCCATCCACTTGGTCATAGCGTCGATGTACGACCCCGCGTTGTTGCTGGCGACACCCCACTCGGAGATGGCGGTGGCCTTGCCGTGGGCTGCGGCGAAATCCTGCTGCCATTGCAGACCGTAAGCGCGCGCGACCTCACCCTGGAACGCCTTGGAAGCATTACCTCCGTCCCACTGAGTGTGGTAGTATACGTCTGTGCCGATTACATCAACGTACTTGTCGCCCGGGTACGCCTTCTCTGGGTTCATGTTGCCACCATCATTGGTGGTATCCCAAACGAACTTGAACTTGTCGGAAACCGAGCGGAAGGTGTTCACTAAGTTTTGAAAAGACTGGATGAAGGCAGTCTCGTGGCCAGCAGCGGCCCAAGGCATCCAGGAGCCATTAAACTCCCAGCCGACGCGCACGTAGATGTTGCCGTCACTGCTGACCTTGGTTTGCGCCAGTCCCTGAGCAGCCTTGAGGAAGTGATCGTTGAAAGCCCCTGTAGCAACCTGCTCGAGCGAGGTGCTCCAAACCGACAACGGCACCGACCATATGCTGGGTGTGGCGGTGTTCTTCCACAAAGTCACCTCATAGGCGATCGAACTGTCAAAAGCCTTCCAATTGTCGTTATTGAGGTAGTTCAGCACGTTGTCAGGCGCGCTCCCAACCCACTTGGAGTACGCAGCAAAGGCGGCAGGATCGTTGCCGACATACACACCAGTCTGGGTCAATGCGTGCCTCCTATCTGGGCCATTGAGAAAACCTCATGGATTGCCGATGATAACATTCGAATTTGCCGTAATGATGGCCGATATGTGACATCACAGCATTGAGATTAGCACGAACATAAATACCTAAAAATATTGGTGGCGAGTTAGTGAATTTGACATTTGAGCAGATGAATATCAATTGGTGGAGGCATCTTCAGGGCGTGTAGAGCGGATCACCATGGCGACGCGCATAGCGGTAACCGGGAGGGGCAGAAAGCCATGAGGCCGTGGGTCTGTATTTCACCCACGACGGACCTCGCCTGCGCGCGAAAGCAATTCACATAAGACCCAGTATATAACTATGTCATTACGCGAACACCTGTTTGTGTGATGAGAACAACAAAAAGTGCTCCTCGGCTCGCCTGGCGCTCCACAAGCAGCTTTTTCCAACAAGCCACAAACCGTGATTAGGTGACGTCATTCGCCCTTCGATGCTCGCGCTGCCCCTACTTCTTGCCACCGCCACCGCCAGGGCTGAACCGACATCAACCCTCAAGGAAATGTGGCAGCTCCTTGGCTCGTGCTCCCAGTCTGTTGGCGGCCCCGCCGCGTCGGTCGGATCGGAAATGACACTCCTCTTCAGCATAAAGCTGGTCAGCCCCCATTGAAGTGGTCCGCCCTTTGGTATGGCTTTTGAGCCTGTGGAGTTGACCCCGTTTGTGGTCCACGGCCTATGCAAGTTTTCGGGCTGTGACAGCTTGGTTGGCGAAGGCTCGGGGCGTCAAGCCGCCCAGGGCCGTATGGGGGCGATCTTCGTTG
>NZ_JAKSYQ010000055.1:0-614 GCF_022829665.1 Methylobacterium sp. E-041
AGCACGCTGGTTCAGCGCTCGTCGATGATCTCTACTACGACGTGACAAACCCCGACGTCTGGGCGGCTCATGTCGATCCGACGACCCACTACAACGCGTCGGGTTGGCACGAGGGCCGTGATCCGAACGCAGACTTCTCGACCAACGGCTATCTTGCCGCCAATGCCGATGTGCGGGCCGCTGGGATCAACCCGCTGACGCACTACGACCAGTTCGGCTGGAAGGAAGGGCGTGACCCGTCTGCCAACTTCGACAACGAGCTGTACCTCGCCAACAATCCTGACGTGAAATCAGCGGGGATCGATCCGCTGACCCACTATCTGACGTTTGGTCAAGCGGAAGGCCGGCAGGGGTACGCTGCCATCGGAAAAGCTGGCGATCTGGCCACGCATCCGGGCTTCGACGCCGAGTACTACCTCCTCTCGAACCCAGACGTGGCGAAGGCGGCGATCGCAGCCGGCGGCGACAGCTTCGCGTTTGCCTATCAGCAGTACGAGAACTTCGGTTGGCACGAAGGCCGCAACCCGAACGCGGTGTTCGACACCAAGGGCTATCTGGCCGCCTACAGCGACGTGAAGGCGGCCAACATCGATCCGCTGGCACACTACGACAGC
>NZ_JAKSYQ010000215.1:0-1453 GCF_022829665.1 Methylobacterium sp. E-041
CGAGCGTTCTCGCGCTCCAGATCCTTCATCTTCCTGGCTTGATCGACCTGAAGGCCGCCGTACTCCTTGCGCCAGCGGTAGTAACTCTGCTCGGAGATCTCCGCCTCCCTGCATGCAAGGGCCAAACTCTTGCCCTGGGCCGTCTGCACCTCAATCTGACGCAGCTTGAGCACGACCTGCTCCGCGTTCGTCTTCTGGCCTCGCCGCATGTCCAACTCCTTTGGTCCTGGCTGATCCTCTCAATCAGCCCGGCCCAAAGCCAGCCGGTCAGGTCATCTTGCGTGTCAGTCGCAACCAACTCATCCACTCGGCCGAGATGATGCGAACCACATTTGTCTGGTTGCGGTAGCGCATTACGCGCCGCTCCTCCATCATCACTAAACCAAGTTTCTTTGCTTCGTGTATCGCGTTGCGCACCGTTATCTCGGCGACGCCGGCAACCGCCGCCAGGTGACCGATGGCAAAGCGGCAGTCCTTGCGCCGGATAATTTCGGCCGCAACGAGGGCAAGAACGGCCTGTTCCGCGAGTGTGAACTGGGCCGAGAGGGTCAGCGAGAGGTGCCCGGAAGCCCCCTAGCGGCGACGGCGTCTCACCGAGGCATCAATCCGAGTACGAGAGCCGCGGCGACACTTCGGTGTAGCCGTCCGTTCCGAAGGTCCAGCGGACTCGTCATCGGTCTCGATCTCGTCACCATCCCGCCCTCTTGTCGCAATAGGGCAAAAGCGATCTGTTCGTTTGTGAAGCGTTTGGGCGGCACGGCATCCACCCTCCTTCATGGTCCAGAATGCCCGAAGAACTTACTCTCAGCCTGGACCAGTTTGCTGTGTCAGGGTCAGGGGTCAACTTCAGGCCAACCACGCTTCAACTTTACTCTTGGACCTCCGCGTGGGAACGGATTTTAAGGGAAAAATATAAATCTTTTGGCAAGCATATTATTAATATATAACGCTAGTGCTTGTGCCAGCTGGTTAAAATATTTATGGTTAGGGAGGGAGGCCGATGGCGACCCACAGGGGTTCTGCGGAACTTGCGAGTGCTATAGCTCGCTGTCGTCTGGCGTTCGCCGGCGTCGCGGTGATGAGCGGCGTGGTGAACGTGCTGTACCTCACCGGCTCGTTCTTCATGCTGGAGGTCTACGACCGGGTGATCCCGAGCCGTTCGGTGCCGACGCTGATCGGGTTGATGGCGCTGGCGCTGACGCTGTACGCGTTCCAGGGGGCGCTCGAGGCGATCCGCTCGCGCATCCTCGCCCGCGTCGGGGCGGCGCTCGACGAGGCGCTGTCGGGCCGCGTGTTCGACCTCGTGGTGCGTGCGCCGCTCAAGGGGGCCGCCCCCGGCGACGGGCTGCTGCCGCTGCGCGACCTCGACCAGATCCGCGCGTTCCTGTCGGGCACCGGCCCGTCGGCGTTCTTCGACCTGCCGTGGCTGCCGATCTACCTGGCCGTCTGCTTC
>NZ_JAKSYQ010000226.1:0-16009 GCF_022829665.1 Methylobacterium sp. E-041
TGCACGCCGCCCGCTGCCGTGAGGATCGTGTAGGTGGTGTTGGCGCTGTAGGCGCCTGGCTGCGCCTGCACGTCGACGAGGCCGCCGCGCAGGGTCGCGACGCCGCCCGCCGCGATCCTCCTCACCGAGGTGAGCATGCCCTACACGCCGATGGCCGGCTCGGCGCTGGTCAAGCTCGTCAACGGCGCCCCGAGCACGCTCACGCTCAAATCCAGCATGCCCTGGCCGGCGCGCGGCGGGCAGCCCGCCAAATCCACCTCCCCCGAAGTCTGGATGCCGGGAGGCGCAGCATGCCCGTGACCCCGGCCCGCTCGCTACCTCAGAGGATCTCGATGCGCCGACATCTCGGCCGCTTCGCGCGGCAGCGCGACGGCAACGTCGTCCTGCTGTTCGGGCTGCTCGCGCTGCCGCTCCTCGGCTTCACCGGCGCCGCGATCGATTACGGCTTCGCCACCTACATGGAGACCAAGCTCCAGGCCGCGACCGACGCCACCGCCCTCGCTCTGTGCCAGACGCCGATGGCGACGACGAACCCGGCTCTCCAGACCCAGGCCGTCGCGATGATGACGGGCTACATGGGCGTGACCGGCCTCACGGTCGACCCGCTGGCGGTGACGGCGAACCCGCGCCAGATCACCCTGACCACGCACATGATCTCGCCGGTCTTCTACAGCCGCATCACGGGCGTGACGGCCCCGCGCCCAGGCGGGTCGGCGCGCTGCGCCACCCCGGTGCCCAAGACCTTCGAGATCGCCCTGGTGCTCGACAACACCGGCTCGATGGCGGAATCGAGCGGCGGCCAGAGCAAGCTCCAGGCGGTGCAGACGGCGGCGACGAACTTCGTCAACTACGTCTACACGAACACCGCTTTCGCGACGGGAACCAAGATCTCGATCGTACCGTTCGCGGCCTCGGTCGCCTTGAATCCCACGGCCTACCGCTACGCGACCTGGATCGATCAGAACGCAAGATCCTCCTATCATTGGGACAACGTGCTTTCCCCGGCGGGGTCCGGTTTCACCAACCGTTTCGACATCTTCACCAAATTGCAGGCCGCTTATTCCGGTTGGGGTTGGGGCGGGTGCTTGGAGACCTTGCCCTATCCGCTGAACGTGCAGGATGGCGCGCCATCGAGCTCGAATGCCGATTCCTACTACGTCCCGATGTTCGCGCCCGATGAGCCGGGCAATGGCGGTGCCGGCTATCGCGACTACAATGGCAGTCGCAGCTACAACAGCTACATCGACGACTCGACGTCGAGCTCATCCTGTCAGAGCCAGTCCAATGCGTCGTTCTTCGATACGGAGGGTCGGGCATGCAAGTACGTCAGCCCGAAGAACGCCTCGCCGACGAATTCCAATTCCTCAACGAAGGTGCCGAACGGGCCGAACTTCGGCTGTACGACGCAGCCGCTCCAACGCCTGACCAGCGACACCTCGGTGCTGAAGACGACGATCAGCGGCATGACCGCCCTCGGCTCGACGAACATTCACGAGGGCATGATGTGGGGGTGGCGTACGCTGTCTCCGATCAGCGTCTTCGCGGACGGCGCCGCGTACTCGTCGAGCACCGTCAACAAGATCATCATCCTGATGACGGACGGCGCGAACAGCTGGGCGACGAATGGGTCCTCCTCCAACGGCTCGCTGTACTTCGCTGCCGGCTACGTCAAAAACGTCGACGGCACCGGACCGGCATCGAGGCTCGTCCCGGGCACGCCGACCGTGAACGATGCCGACAGCGCACGCGATGCCGTCGACGCGTTGACCGCGTCGGCTTGCAGGAACGCGAAAGCCACGGGCATCTCGATCTACACGATCGGTTTCAGCGTCCCGTCGGATCCCATCGATCCGCAGGGCCTGAAGTTGTTGAGCGACTGCGCGACGACGGCGTCCCAATCGTTCGTCGCCAACGATTCGAACAGCCTCATCTCGGCCTTCAACCAGATCGCGGCCAGCATCGGCACGCTGCGGCTCACCCAGTAGTCACGAAGCGCCCGAGGGCGACAGCGCGTGGATCGGACCGAGCGCGCATTGCTGGATCAGCAGCGCGACCAGGCCCGACCAGCCGGTTTGATGCGAGGCGCCGAGGCCCCGACCCGTGTCGCCGTGGTAGTACTCGTAGCAGAGCACGTGGTCGCGGAAATGCGGGTCCTCCTGCTCCAGCCTGCTCGTCGCTTGGAACGGGCGCGTCCCGTCCGGCCCGCGGGTCGAGAGCGCGATCATGCGGTTCGCCAGCTCGTCGGCGATCTCCTGAAGCGACAGGAAGGTCCCTGAGCCGGTCGGGGCCTCGACCCGGAAGTCGGGCCCGTAATAGCGGTGGAACCGGCGCAGGCCGTCGATCAGCAGGTAGTTGATCGGCAGCCAGATCGGCCCGCGCCAGTTCGAGTTCCCGCCGAACAGCCGCGTCCGCGACTCGGCCGGCTCGTAGGGCAGGGTCAGGTCGGCCCCGTCCCAGGCGAAGTGGAACGGCGTGCGCTCGTAGACCTTGGACACACCGCGGATGCCGTGCGGCGACAGGAACTCGCCCTCGTCGAGCATCCGCCGCAGCAGCGCCTTGAGGCGATGGCCGCGCAGCAGCGACAGCAGGGCCGTGCCGCCTTCGCCCGGCTCCTGCCAGCGCGAGACCAGGGATGCGAGGTCGGGCCGGTTCTCCAGGAAGAAGCGCAGCCGCTTCTGCAGCCCGGGCAGCTTCACGAGGTCGGTCTCGCGCAGCACGGCGACCGCGCAGATCGGGATCAACCCGACGAGGGTGCGGGCGCGGATCGGGATGCGCTCGCCGCCCGGCGTCTCGATCACGTCGTAGAAGAACTGGTCGGCCTCGTCCCAGAGGCCGCCCCTGCGCGCGGCGGCATCGGCGATCAGCAGGAAATGCTCGAAGAACTTTTCCGCCATGTCCTCGTAGGCGGGATCGCGCAGCGCAAGCTCCACCGCGATCCGCATCAGCTCGAGCGCGTTCATCGCCATCCAGGCGGTCGCGTCCGACTGCGTCAGCGCCCCGCCCGCGATCGGCTTGGAGCGGTCGAACAGGCCGATGTTGTCGAGCCCGAGGAAGCCGCCCTGGAACAGGTTGCGCCCGGATGCGTCCTTGCGGTTCACCCACCAGGTGAAGTTCATCGTCAGCTTGTTGAACACCCGCAGCAGGAAGTCGTGGTCCCCCCGTCCGGTCAGCGCCTGGTCGAGGGAGAACACCCGCCACGCGGCGAAGGCGTGCAGCGGCGGGTTGGCATCGGAGAAGTTCCACTCGTAGGCCGGCACCTCGGCATTGGGGTGGCCGTAGGCGTCGTCGAGCAGCAGCAGGATCTGCCCCTTGGCGAAATCGGGGTCGATCGTCGCGAAGACGAGGCTCTGGAGCGCGAGGTCCCAGGAGGCGAACCACGGGTATTCCCAGGCATCCGGCATCGAGATGATGTCGTGCGCCCGCACGTGGCGCCAATCGGCGTTGCGGCCGGCCTTGCGCACCTCGGGCGGGGCCGGCTGGGCCGGGTCGCCGTCGAGCCACTCGCGCACGTCGTAATGGTAGAGCTGCTTCGACCACAGCATCCCGGCCAGGGCCTGGCGCTGGACCGCCCGGCGGTCGGCATCCGCGATGTCGGCCTGCAACGCGGCGTAGAATGCGTCGGCCTCGGCGATGCGGGTGGAAAACACCGCGTCGAAGTCGGCGAAGGCGTCGCCGGGCACCTCCGCGGCGCGGAAGCGCAGGCGCACGCTTTGCTCGCCGCCCGGCGCGATGGTCAGCCGGTGCACGCCGGCGCATTTGGTGCCGGACCGGTCAGGATTGACCGCGTCCATCTCCCCGTCGACCACGCGACGGCCGATTCCGTCCTTCGGGTATCCGGATTGCGGCGCGCCGAACAGGCGGTGGGCGTTGGTCTCGTTCTCGCAGAACAGCCATTCCGGTGCCCCGTCGGCATGGAGCCGCATCGCCGGCATGGCATGGTGGACGGCGAGCACGGTGCCGTCGGCGGCGAGCCGCAGGTCGGGGCGCGGGCCGTTCGCCCACGACCACGTGTTGCGCGAGAACAGCTGCGGCAGCAGCGCCAGCGTCGCTTCATCCGGGCCGCGGTTGATTGCGGTCACCCGCATCAGCACGTCGTCGGGCCCCGCCTTGGCGTACTCGATGGTGACGTCGCAGTAGCGGCCCGCGTCGAACAGGCCGGTATCGATCAGCTCGAACTCGCGGTCGTCGAGGCCGCGGCGCGCGTTCTCCTCGGTCAGGCGAGAATACGGAAATGCGTCGTGCGGGTACTTGTACAGCATCCGCATGTAGGCGTGGGTCGGGACGCCGTCGAGGTAGTAGTACAGCTCCTTGACGTCCTCGCCGTGATTGCCCTCGGCATTGGTCAGGCCGAACAGGCGTTCCTTGAGGATCGGGTCGCGGCCGTTCCATAGGGCGAGCGACAGGCACCAGTTCAGGTCCTTGTCGGCGAAGCCGCCGATGCCGTCCTCGCCCCAGCGATAGGCGCGGGAGCGGGCATGGTCGTGGGGCAGGTAGTCCCAGGCCTCGCCGTCGGCGCTGTAATCCTCCCGCACCGTGCCCCATTGCCGATCGCTGAGATACGGCCCCCACAGGCGCCAGGCGGGGTCGGTCCGGGTCTCGGCGAGGCGGCGCCCCTCGACGGTCTCGAAGATGCGCAGCGGCCGATGGGTGTGGGACACGTCGAAAATCCCTCTCTTCACGTTCGTCGGATCGAGCCGGACCTGCGGACCGCGCGCAGGTCGGAGCGGTTTCATGGGCGGCGCCGTCCTGCAAGGCTCGCGCCCTACATCGGAGGCGGGGGCTGGTCACGCCGCGTGCGCTGGTTCACACCGCGTCCGGTCATCCGCGCAGCCTGATGGAGCAACCCGGTTTGGACACGGCATCCCTCGCCCCGCACGCCCACCAAGTCCTCGAGGACGCGACGCTGCCGGAATGGCCGAACCATTATCGCGGCAAGGTGCGCGACAACTACGACCTGCCGGACGGGCGCCGCATCCTGATCAGCAGCGACCGGATCAGCGCCTTCGATCGGGCGCTCGCCGCGATCCCCTTCAAGGGCCAGGTGCTGACGCAGACCGCCCGCTACTGGTTCGAGGCGACCGCCGACCTCTGCCCGAACCACGTCCTCGCCTATCCCGACCCGAACGTGCTCGTCGGGCAACGCCTCGACATCCTGCCGGTGGAGATCGTGGTGCGGGGCTACCTCGCCGGCAGCACTGCGACCTCGATCCTGACGCAGTACAAGGCCGGCGCGCGCACGATGTACGGCCATACCCTGCCGGACGGGATGCGCCCGAACGAGCGGCTGCCGCAGGCGATCATCACCCCGACCACCAAGGCCGCCGACGGCGCCCACGACGCGCCGCTGACCGCCGACGCGATCCTGGGCCAGGGCCTGCTCACGCCGGCGCAGTGGCGGACCGTGTCGGAGACGGCGCTCGCGCTGTTCGCCCGCGGCCAGGACCTCGCGGCGCGGCGCGGGCTGATCCTCGCCGACACCAAGTACGAGTTCGGCACCGACGCCGACGGCCGCATCGTGCTCGCCGACGAGATCCACACTCCCGACAGCAGCCGCTACTGGTTCGCGAAGACCTATCCCGAGCGCTTCGCCGCCGGCGCGGCCCCGGAGAGCTTCGACAAGGATTTCGTCCGCAACTGGGTGGTGGCGCGCTGCGACCCCTACAAAGACCCGATCCCGGAAATCCCGGCCGAGATCGTGCTGGAGACGGCGGCCGTCTACATCAACGCCTACGAGACGATCACCGGCGCCACGTTCACCCTGCCGGACCCGGCCGAGGTCCCGCTCGACCGCATCCGCCAGAACCTGAAGGCGTATTTGTCTTAGGAGGTCGGATCGAACCGGAAGGTCGGGTGCGTTTCCCCTCCCGCAAAGGAGGGAGGGAAGACCGCGCCGCCATCACGCCGAGATCACGATCTTCGCAGTCAGCCCGCGGCTGCGAAGCGCATTGCGGCAATCGACGACGATCCGGGCGCTCCCGCAGATCGCGGGGTAATCGACCGCGTCGTGGTCGGTCACGATCAGCACGGCGTCGAACGACGCCGGCGTCCCGTCCGTCAGCGCGACCGATCTCGCCCCCTGAAGCGTCCTGTATTCCCGTGTCGCGGGAACCGCGGGCACGAACGGGTCGTGGTAGGCGACCCGCGCGCCGCGCGCCTCCAGCATCGACCAGAGCCTGAGCGCCGGGCTCTCGCGGATGTCGGAGATGTTCTTCTTGTAGGCCAGGCCGACGATCAGGATCCGGCTGCCCGACAGGCCGCGTCCGGCGTGGGTGTCGAGGGCGCGGATCAGCTTGTCGAGCACGAAGCCCGGCATCTGCTGGTTGATCTCGCCGGCGAGCTCGATGAACTTCGTCGCGATCCCGAACTCGCGCGCCTTCCACGTCAGGTAGAACGGATCGATCGGGATGCAGTGCCCGCCGAGGCCGGGGCCCGGATAGAACGGGGTGAAGCCGAACGGCTTGGTCTTGGCCGCCTCGATGACCTCCCAGACGTCGATCCCCATCGCGTCGAAGATCACCTTCAGCTCGTTGACCAGGGCGATGTTGACGGCGCGGAAGATGTTCTCGGTGAGCTTCGTCGCCTCCGCCGTCGCGGTGGACGACACCATCACCGTGCGGGCGACGAACGGCGCATAGAGCGCCTCGGCGAGCCGCGCCGCCGCGGGGCCGTCGCCGCCGACGATCTTCGGGATCGTCGCGGTGCTGAAGGCGCGGTTGCCGGGATCCTCGCGCTCGGGCGAGAAGGCGAGGAAGAAGTCCGATCCGCTGCGATAGCCGGTGAGCGCCTCGAGCAGCGGCCGCACGACCTGATCGGTCGTTCCCGGCCAGGTGGTGGATTCGAGCACGACCAGCTGCCCCGGCCGCAAGCGCTTCGCGATCTCCTGCGTGGTCGTGCGCACAAACGACAGGTCGGGCTCGCGCTGCCGGGTGAGCGGCGTCGGAACGCAGATCAGGATCGCGTCGACCTGCGCCAGACCGTCGAAATCGGTCGTGGCGCGGAAGCGGCTGCTTCCCGCCATCGCCGCCACCGCCTGCGCCGGGATGTGCTCGAGATAGGTCTCGCCGCGCATCAGCATCGCCGGCTTGTCGGCGTCGATGTCGAAGCCGACGACGGCGAAGCCGGCCTCCGTCGCCGCGAGGCAGAGCGGCAGGCCGACATAGCCGAGCCCGACGACCCCGATGGTGGCGGCGCAGCGCGCGAAGCGCGCGGCGATCGCGTCGATCGAGACGTGGGGGCCGGCGGCTGGGTCTTCGGTCATCGCATGCGTTCCAGCGCCGGGCTCGTCGCAGCGGCCCGGCGATCGTGTCTTACCCGGTCCGCGGCCTCAGGCCAGGGCGTCGGCATCCGCAGGGCGGTTTTCCTGACGTACAGATGGCAATGCCCTTGCCGGTCTTGACCCGTCTTGGCGCCTATGAGTTATGGCCCCCATTCGAGAGTAGAGGCGGCCATGGCAGAAGATCACACCATCACGAAGGCACTTGCGGAAATCAGCCAGCGCCGTGATCTCCTTCAGGCCGAGTACGAGCGGATCGGGACCGAGCTGGCAAAGCTGCAGATGGCCGAGGGGGCGCTGCGGTCGATCGTCGACAACACGCCGCTCGATGCCGCCGTGTCGCTCGGCGACGGCCCGGCCCGAAGGAGCGCCGAGCGCGTCGCGACGCCCGGCCAGACATCGACGCGCGGCCCGCGCGGTCCCCGGGCGAACTCGGCGAAGGGCCGGCTCCGCGCCCTCCTGGAAAGCGCCGGCCCGCAGGGCCTGTCCACCGCCCAGATCGCGCAGCGCCTGCCCGACGTCGCGCCGGCCACGCTGAACGCCTACCTCAGCACCATGGCCTCGGGCGGCGAGGCGATCCGCCGGGGCGACTTCATCAGCATCGCCAAGGCGACGTCCGCCGACGCGGATGCGGAGGCCGATGCGGAACTCGAGAACGAGGACGCGTCCGAGGACGAGGCGGCTTCGGAGACCGACGAAGCGACCGCCGAGAACTGAGAACGCGCAGCCCGCCATCGTGCCGGTCGCCGGCCGACGCACCGGCGGGTGACGGTCGCCGCGGTCGGCCGATCCGCGCTTCGTCGCGCAGGCCGCCCTGTCCCGGCCGGCGAAAGTCGCCGTCGCGATCAGGCCCCGCCCTCCGACGGAGCGTCCGGGCTCTGCCGGTTCGCGGCGCCCGCCGCCGGCAGGGCGATCGCCACGCGCAGGCCGGGCGCGTTGTCCTCCAGCGTCAGGCGCCCCTGATGCAGGCGCACGACGGCGGCGACGAGGCTCAGGCCCAGGCCGAAGCCCGGTGCCGATCGGGCGTCCTCCAGGCGCACGAAGCGGTCGAGGACGCGCCCGCGCTCCGCTTCCGGGATGCCCGGGCCGCGATCGGCCACCGTGACGACGATCTCCGCACCGATCCGCGACGCCGCCATCACGATCCCGCCCGGCGACCCGCCGCGGGCCTCGGCGCCGTACTTGATCGCGTTGTCCAGGAGGTTGGCGAGCGCCTGCCCCGCCAGCTCGCGGTTGCCGTCGACGATCAGGCCGTCCGGCGCCGACACGTCGAGGCGCTGGCCGCGCTCCTCGGCCAGCGCCTCGTAGAGCTCGCCGATCGCCCGCACGGACGGTCCGAGATCGAACGGCGCCATCATCTCGCGGGCGTTGCCCGCCTCGAGCCGCGCGATCATCAGGAGCGCGTTGAACACCCGGATCAGGCCGTCGCTGTCCTCGATCACCCCGTCCAGCGCCGCGCGCAGGGCGTCCGGCGAGCGCTCGCCGCGAAGCGCCTCGTCGGCGCGGTTGCGCAGGCGCGTCAGCGGCGTCTTCAAGTCGTGGGCGATGTTGTCGGAGACCTCGCGCAGGCCGCGCATCAGCTCGCCGATCCGCTCCAGCATCAGGTTCAGATTCTGGGCGAGGCGATCGAGCTCGTCGCCGTTGCCCGCGACCGGCAGGCGGCGGCCGAGATCGCCCGCCATGATGGTGCCGGCGGTCTCGGTCATCGCGTCGACCCGCTTGAGGACCCGGCCGGCGACCACCCAGCCGCCGATGACGCCGAGCAGCACCACGACCGCGAGCGAGGTGCCGAAGGTGCTTGCGATCACCCCGCGCAGGCGGTCGCGCTCCTCGACGTCGCGGCCGACGAGCAGCCGGAAGCCGCCGGGCAGCGTGAAGATGCGCACGATCGCGCGATGGGTCTCGCGCCCTTGCGTCTCGCGGCTGCGGCCGTAGACGGTCTCCGCCTGTCCCGGCGTCGCCAGCACGCTCGCGGGCAGGTCGCCGACGTTGCCGACCACGTGGTCGCCGTTGGCCGTGGTCACGAGGTAGAGCGAGGCGCCGGGCTCGGCCGCCCTTCGCTCGACCGCGGAGATCAGCCGGCGCAGGCCGCCGCCGTTGTACTGCTCGGCGAGCCCGTTGATCTCGGCGTCGATCGTCGAGACGATCTGGTCGTCGAGGACGCGACGGGCGCTCCAGGCGATGGTGCCGAGCGCCACCCCGGCGCAGGCCGCGAACACGACGAGGTACGCGATCGACAGCTTGAACGCCGTCGTCCGGAACAGCTTCTGGATGCGGACGAAGGCGCTGTCCGGCGTCGGGACGTGCGGCGTCACGGGACGAGGATGCCGGCGATCGCGCGGGCTCGATCCGTCCTCGCGGGCATCATGATGGCGGCCGCGCCTCGTCGGCGCGCAGGATGTAGCCGGCGCCGCGGATCGTGTGGATCATCGGCGTGCCGAAACCCTTGTCGAGCTTGGCCCTGAGGCGCGAGACGTGCACGTCGATGACGTTGGTCTGCGGGTCGAAGTGATAGTCCCAGACGTGCTCCAGGAGCATGGTCCGGGTCACGACCTGGCCGGCATGGCGCATCAGGTACTCCAGCAGCCGGAACTCGCGCGGCTGTAGGGCGACGTCCTGGCCCGCCCGCGTCACCCGGTGGGAGAGCCGGTCGAGCTCGAGGTCGCCGACGCGGTAGGCGGTCGCCTCGGCGCTCGCGGCGGACGAGCCGCCGCGCCGGGCCAACACCTCGACGCGGGCGAGCAGCTCCGAGAAGGCGTAGGGCTTCGGCAGGTAGTCGTCGCCGCCGGCGCGCAGGCCCTTCACCCGGTCGTCCACCTGCCCCAGCGCCGACAGGATCAGCACCGGCGTCGTCACCCTCTGCTCGCGCAGGGAGCGGATCAGCGAAAGCCCGTCGAGCTTCGGCAGCATCCGGTCGACGATCAGCACGTCGTAGGCGCCGTCGCAGGCGAGGCCGTAGCCGTCGAGGCCGTCGGTCGCGTGGTCGGCGAGGTGCCCGGCCTCCCGGAACGCCTTGACGAGGTAGGAGACCGCCTCGCGATCGTCCTCGATGATCAGGAGCCGCATGGGTTCGGTCCATAGCGCGGACCGGGACGGGGCGGAATGGGCTTGGACGGTCACGGTCGGGCTGCCCTCCATCATTCGGTCGTCCGCATCCTGCACCCGCCCGGATGACCGGGAGATCGCGGGAAGATGACTGTTCGGACAGGTTCGCCCGCCACGCGTTGCAGCCATGCCGGGAATGGCGGGATCGGATCGCAACCATGCGGCTTGTCCTGCCGCGCACGCTGTCGCCACGCCGACGATCCACCGACGGACCCGGGCCGGGCGACGGCGCAGGACCCATCGCATCCACGGACAGGCCGCATGAACGACATCTCACGCCGTACCCTGATCGCCGCCGGCACCGCGCTCGCCGCCGGCGGTGCCCGCGCCGCCGAAGGGCCGATGCCCGAGCGCGACGGCAAGGGGGCGGACATCCTCGGGCCGCGCAACCCCGCCCGCGAGGCCGAGGATCCCTACACCGTCGCGCCGCCCGCCACCGACCACGGCACGATGCCGAACCTGAAATGGTCGTTCGCCGACAGCCACATGCGCCTGGAGGAGGGCGGCTGGGTCCGGCAGACCACGGTGCGCGAGCTGCCGATCTCGAAGGCGATGGCGGGCGTGAACATGCGCCTGAAGGCCAACGCTGTGCGTGAGATGCATTGGCACAAGGAGGCCGAGTGGTCCTACATGATCAAGGGCCGTGCCCGGATCACCGCCATCGATCCGGACGGGCGGACCTTCGCGGACGACGTCGGCGAGGGCGACCTGTGGTACTTCCCCTCCGGCATCCCGCACTCGATCCAGGCGCTGGAATCCGACGTCGACGGCTGCGAGTTCCTGCTGGTGTTCGACGATGGCGGCTTCTCGGAAGACTCGACCTTCCTGATCACCGACTGGCTGGCGCACACCCCGAAGGAGGTGCTCGCCAAGAACTTCGGCCTGCCGGAAAGCGCCTTCGCGAACATCCCCGAGCGCGAGCTCTACATCTTCCCCGGCCCGAAGCCCGGCCCGCTGGCGGGCGACCGGATGGGGGGCGCCGGGCCGATCCCGAAGTCGTTCAGCCACCGGATGCTGGCGCAGGAGCCGATCCGCACGAAGGGCGGAACGGTGCGGATCACCGATTCGACCAACTTCCCGGCCTCGGAGACGATCGCCGCGGCGCTGGTCGAACTCGAACCCGGCGCGATGCGGGAGCTGCACTGGCACCCGAACGGCGACGAGTGGCAGTACTACCTCTCCGGCAAGGGGCGGATGACGGTGTTCGGCTCGGAGTCGAAGGCGCGGACCTTTGACTACCAGGGCGGCGACGTCGGCTACGTGCCGTTCGCCATGGGCCACTACATCGAGAACACCGGCGACACGCCGCTGACCTTCCTCGAGATGTTCAAGAGTCCGCGCTACGCCGACCTATCCCTGCGCCAGTGGATGGCGCTGACGCCGCACGCGCTCGTCCAGGCCCACACCAAGCTCGATCCGAAGCTGATCGACGGGCTGTCGGCGAAGAAGGGCCCCGTGGTGCCGCTCTGAGGCGGCCCCCCTACACGTCGTTGCCGAGCCGGGCCGAACGGCCCGGCGTCGGGGCCGGAGCCGGGGGGCTCTGCTGGGCGACGCTCGGCGGTGCGTCCTGGCCGCGGCCGGGCACGACGACGAGGCGCTGGACCTCGCCGCGCAGGTAGGCCTGCAGGAAGGCCTGGTAGTCCTTGAACGACACGCAGCCGTTCGAGGCCCCTGTCGGCCCCAGCATGTAGGTGTGGGCGAGGAGCCCGACCCGGCCGTAGACCGCGGCGGTGCCGCCGACCGGCGTGAGCCGGATCGCGCGGACGCCGTGGAACAGGTCCTCGCGCTCGGTGAGGTCGTAGGTGCCGGGAGGCGTCGCCCCCCGCATCCGCACGTGGACGTTGCGCGGGTCGTCCATCATCTCGCCGAGGCCGGAATGCGCCTCGAGCTTGGTGCCGTTGGGCAGCGTCACGATCCGCGCGCTGATGTCGTAGATCGCGACCGCCGCCGGGTCGGGGTTGGCCGGGGGCACGATCCGCTGGCGCGGCAGGTTCGCGGGGGAGGGCGTCTCCAGCGCGGCATAGGCTAACGCCGGCGTCGCGGTGCGCTCGATGCCGAAGAACTTCTCCAGGAAATTGCGATCGTCGGGGGCGGGCGCCGGGATCTGCGCCGTCCGGCTGCGGCGGGACGCCTGCCGGTCGGCGCGGCGGGTCGTCTCGGGACCGATCGGGCGCCGGAACTCCGGCGGCCGCGGCACCGGCAGCGGCACGGTCTGCGCCAGCAGGTTGGGCTCGGCAGCAGGCGGCGCGCCCGGAGGCGGCGCGTCCTGCGGGACCGGCTCCTGCTGCGCGAACGGGGTCGCCGGCTCCGGCGGCGCCTGCGGGCGCTCGGCGGACCAGTCGGGGAACGCTTCGAGCAGGGCCTCCCGCCACCGCGCGCGGGCTTCCGCTCCGAGCGTCGGCGCCGGGTCCTGAGCGACCGCGCCGGGCACGGCGCCGGCCGAGGCGACGAGGGGGTCCGATGTCGGTGCGGTGCGCAGGCCGCCGAGGACGACGCTTCCCGAGACGAGGGCGGCGACGGCTGCGACCGAGGCCGCCCTCAGCGCGACGCGGCGCAGGCTCGCGCTCGACCGAAACCGTTGCGCCTGTGAGCCGGCGGAGGGATCTTCGACCATGCGGGCACCGCCTGTTTCCAAACGGATGCCGTCGATCCGATCCCGCGACTGCCGGACGTATCCGTGCAAGCGGGCTGATCCGCACCCTCCCGGCCCGATCGGCCGAGCGGTGAGATGGCTCAGCCCGCCCGGTTTTTGTGGGGCGGCTTTATGGTTAACCGGCGACGAATCGTGGCCGTTCTCGGCCGGGGTTCGTCGCCGTGGCGGCCTGTCCGATCGCCGAGGTCAGTCCCCGTCGATCTGTCGGCCCATCAGGGCGATGGCGCGCTGGTACACCGAGGCGGCGTTCCAGCCCTGGAGCGCGGCGAAGTTGGGCTCGCCGGGCTGGTATCCGGCGCCGGCCTGCCAGCCGTGACCCTTCAGGAAATTCGCCGTCGAGCTGAGCGCCGCGCCGACGTTGTTGAGGTCGCCGGTGCCGTAGGTCAGCACGTTCTTCGGCAGGAACTGGGTATGCCCGACCTCGCCGTGGGCCGCGCCGCGCGTGGCGGACGTGATCAGGCCGCGGTCGACCAGGGTGAGGGCCGCGTAGAGCTGGTCGGTGAAGTAGGCCGAGCGGCGGCAATCGTAGGCCAGCGTCGCCACCGCGGACAGCGTGTTGACGTTGCCGCGCACCGCGCCGAACCCGGTCTCCATGCCCCAGATCGCCAGCAGCGGGCCGGGGGGAACGCCGTAGCGCTGCTCGATCTGCGCGAACAGCGCCGCGTTCTGGCGCTTGAGCGCCCGCCCGCGCGAAACGATGGTGGTGGCGCCGCGCTTGGCCAGGAACTGATCGAGCGAGAGCTTGAAGCTCTTCTGGCCGCGGTCGGCCGAGATGGTCGGCGTCGAGTAGGAGGTCTCCTGCAGGGCGGCGAGGCTCGCGGCGCTCGCCCGGCCGCGGGCTTCCTCGGCGAACTGGGTCTTCCAGGCCTCGAAGCCGCTCGCCGAGTTGCCGCACTGGGCCGCCTCGGCGCCGCCGGCGAAACAGGCGAGCGCCACCGCGGCAACGGCCGCCAGGGAGGCGCGGCGCTTGGGGTCGGTCACGGAGATCTCCATCGACAGTCGGTTGGGTTGGGGGTTGGGTCGGGCTGGGAAACGCGGCACGGTTCGGCCAGAACGGCGCGGTGCCGGCTTCCTGCGGTCTGGCTCGCTATGTAGCGGGCGTTGCAGCCGGACATAACCCCGCGCCCGCCACCGAGGACAAGTTCATGAAGGTTGTTGCAGATCTGTGCATCGTGCCGATGGGCGTCGGCCCCTCGGTCTCGCCCTACGTCCGCGAGATCAAGACGATCCTGGAGACGAGCGGGCTCGACGCCGAGATGCATGCCAACGGCACCAACATCGAGGGCGAGCTCGCCGACATCTGCCGGCTGATCGAGCTGTGCGAGGAGCGGCTGAGCCAGATCGGCGTGCAGCGCGTGTTCTACACGATGGCGTTCTCGTCGCGCCGGGACAAGGCGCAATCGATGGCCGACAAGCTGATCGCGGTCTCGTAGCGCTCGGAGATCCCCACCGCGCGCGGCAACCGGGCCGGCTCAGAGATAGTGGCGGAACACCGTCTGGCCGACCGTCGACTCGTGCTCCGCCGACAGCAGGTCGGCGAGGCAGCGATAGGCCAGCAGCAGGCCGGTCGCGAGGGCGGCCAATGCCAGGAGGAGCGGGTTGGCGAGCGGCGTGACGGCGAAGGCCAGGGCCACGAGGACGACGGGAAGACGCAGGAGCCGGGTCGCGATGGTCATCTGTGCTGCCTCGCCGTCGTCGGGTCATCGAACGCACCCACGGTAGGCGCCGCGGGTTGCACGAATGTTTCCTGCGCCCGACGCAGCCGCTTCGGGGTGCTCCAGCGCACCTCGGCCCTCCGAAGCCGGAAATTTCGTGCCGAATGCGCCGGCCCGACGAGCCCTCGTCGGGCCGGCGCATCGGCAGGATGCCATCGCGACGGCTCGGCCAGTCGTCGGAGTCGCTGTTGCTGCCCGCCCCGCCGAGACGTTGTGGATTGCCGGTATGATGCGAGACAAACGCCACGGTCGAGCGACGCTCGAGACCGAGGGCGCCGTGCCCCGGGAGACGGCGAAAAACCGAAAGTCAGCGGTCCGTGGCGGAGGGAGCGGGATTCGAACCCGCGATACCGTTTCCGGTATACACACTTTCCAGGCGTGCGCCTTCAACCACTCGGCCACCCCTCCGTGCCCGGCAAGCGTCGGCGCCGCGCATCGCGCGGGCGGCGGACGGTTCGACCGGGTGGCGTGCTGTACCCGCCGCGTCGCCCGGGTGCAAGCGGCTTGACCGCTGCGCTCTAGGAGCGTGCGCGGCGCGACACGAGCGTGGTGGTGGCGATGGCGAGGCCGGTCCCGAGCATCGCCGCGCCGCCCTTGACGACGAAATCGGCGAGGCGGCCGTGCCGGGTCAGGGTGAGACCCTGCCCGAGCTCCAGGATGGCCGCGAGGGCGACGACGCCGACGAGGACGACGAGCCATCGGCGCGGATAGGCGAGGGCGAACAGCATCCCGAGCGCGCCGTAGGCGAGCGCGCGCTCGACGTTCGCGGGCGCCACGGACGGCCGCAGGTCGATCGGCGACAGGGTGACGAAGACGAGCGCGGCCACCACGAGCCAGGCCGTGACGCGGAAGAAGGATTGCATCGGGTCGTGTCGCCCGAGACCGGCCTGCGGGTCAATGCAGGCGATCGATGAGCTTGGCGTGCGGACGCGAAGCTAAGTCACCGCCCGTGGGCGATCGGCCTCCATGGCTGCCGAGCCTCACGGTTCTCGATGCGGGCGCCCGACGCTCCGGCCGACGCTCACGGTCGCCCGCGAGCCGCCTCGGACGTCGGTGCGGCAGGAGGGGCCGTCTGCCGGACGCGCCGACGGTCGGCGCGCGCTCAGAACCAGGACCGCGTGGCGAAGGAGTAGTCGACCTTCAGGCCGAACAGGAACTGGTCCGGGTTGCCGAACGGGCGCCGCACCAGCGGGCTGTCGCCGGAGGAGCCGAGGATGCGCGAGTAGCCGGCGTAGCCGGTATAGGCCCAGGTCGCGTCCTGGG